>CAIVAH010000239.1 GCA_903903765.1 uncultured Methylococcaceae bacterium | reverse complement strand
TGGCGGTCTCCAAAACCGCTGGTTGGGGGTTCGAGCCCCTCCTGGCCTGCCACTCAGATAATGCATGTTAATATTGTGAATAATAATAAAAAATGAATACACAGTCACAGTCATCGGTTTCAATAGCAGATATAATCAAGCAAATATTGTCTGTAATACTTGTTATTTCTGGTATAGCAGGGTTTTATTATTTTTCTGCTGAACATGGAGATTTAAAAGAAGTAGCTTTGCTATATAGAGTGTTGGCATTAGTTTTCATTATGTCTATAGTAAGTGGGATGATGTTAACTACAGATGTAGGGCGTTCAGTTTGGGCATTTGCTCTGGAATCGCGTCAAGAAGTGAGAAAAGTTGTTTGGCCTACAAGAGAAGAGACAATTAGAACAACGTTGTTAGTCTTTGCAATGGTGTTTATTGTCGGATTAATTTTGTGGGTACTTGATATGTTTCTTTTTTGGGGTGTTAGGTTTTTAACTGGTCAAGGTGGTTAGGCAAATGGCACTTCGTTGGTATGTAGTTCATGCGTATTCAAATTTTGAGAATAAAGTAAAGCAAGCTCTTGAGGAAAGAATAAAAAGAGAAGGCTTAGAAGAGTATTTTGGAAAAATACTTGTTCCTACAGAGGAAGTTATAGAAATGAGAATGGGTCAGCAACGTAAAAGTGAAAGAAAGTTTTTTCCAGGTTATGTTCTAGTTCAAATGGATTTAACAGATGAAACATGGCATTTAGTTAAAGATGTGCCTAGAGTGTTGGGTTTTATTGGGGGGACTTCTGATAAGCCAGCTCCGATATCTGAAAAAGAAGCGATGAGTATCTTAAATAGAGTTGAAGACGGTGTAAATAAACCGCGCCCGAAGATATTATTTGAGGTAGGAGAAGTTATAAGGGTGATAGATGGGCCATTTAAAGATTTCAATGGTGTTGTTGAGGAAGTGAATTATGAAAAGAATAAGTTAAAAATATCTGTGCTTATTTTTGGACGTTCTACATCGGTTGAGTTGGCATTTGGTCAAGTAGAAAAAAGTTAAATTAACATAGTTAAAATAATTAATGAATCTCTGTCTAAATACAGGCAGGGATTTTTGTGTCTAGGGGGAGCTGAAAAGCGTTTGCACCCATAATGGAGTAAAAAATGGCTAAAAAAATAGCGGCTTATATTAAACTGCAAGTAAAAGCAGGTGAAGCAAATCCAAGTCCACCAGTAGGTCCTGCTTTAGGTCAGCGTGGTGTTAATATTATGGAGTTTTGTAAAGCATTTAATGCAAAAACTCAAGACGTTGAAAAAGGTCTGCCACTCCCAGTTGTTATAACTGTTTATAGTGATAGAAGTTTTACTTTTATAACGAAAACCCCCCCAGCCTCGATTCTTCTAAAGAAAATTACAGGTATTAAAAGCGGAAGTAGTAATCCTAATACAAAGAAAGTGGGTACTGTAACTCTTGCTCAATTAGAAGAAATAGCAAAAACTAAAATGGAAGATTTAAATGCTGCAAATTTAGACGCGGCAATTAAAACGATAGCAGGTAGTGCGCGTAGCATGGGCTTAAATGTGGAGGGTCTCTAATGGCTAAGTTGTCAAAGAAAGCTAAGTTAGTTAAAAGCAAGGTTGATCGATCTAAGCAGTACACAATAACTGAAGCTGTTGGTATATTAAAAGAATTAGGTACTTCTAAATTTAATGAGGCAATTGATGTCAGTGTTAATTTAGGTGTTGATCCAAGAAAGTCAGACCAAAACGTTCGTGGTGCAACAGTACTTCCAAATGGTACAGGAAAAACAGTTCGAGTCGCTGTGTTTACTCAAGGTGCTAGCGCAGATGCAGCAACGGCAGCTGGTGCAGATATAGTGGGTATGGAAGATTTAGCCGATTTAGTTAAAAAAGGTGAGATGAATTTTGATGTAGTTATTGCATCACCAGACGCAATGAGAGTTGTGGGTCAATTAGGACAAGTATTAGGGCCTAGAGGTTTGATGCCAAATCCAAAGGTTGGAACTGTAACAGCTGATGTTGCAACAGCAGTAAAAAATGCAAAGTCTGGTCAAGTAAGGTATAGAACAGATAAGGGTGGCATAATTCATTGTACACTTGGAAAAGCTACTTTTGAAGCAGAAGCTATAAAAGGCAACTTAGAGGCTCTTCTTTCGGACTTGCGTAAATCGAAACCGTCTTCTGCAAAGGGTGTCTATATCAAAAAAATCACATTATCATCTACTATGGGCCCAGGTTTATGGTTAGATGCAAGTAGTTTATCTAACTAAACTATATAAAACTTTGGGTTGCCGCGTTACGGCGGTGACCGTCAAAGACCGTAGGGGTTGAGAAACTTAATTATCCTGCGTAGGCGGTGTTATTTTTATAAAATAAATAGCCGTAAATTGGGCATTCGAAAGAATGGTTTATAAACACTGGATAATTCCAGAAAAAAAGGAGCTATGTTGTGGCACTAAATTTAGATGGCAAAAAAGCTGTCGTAGAAGAAGTCGCTCAGTTCGCAGCTAAAGCGCATTCTGCAGTTGCTGCTGAATATCGTGGCCTTACAGTTACTGAGTTAACTGAATTACGTAAAACAGCAAGAGAAACTGGTGTATATCTGAGAGTTATTAAGAATACATTAGCAAAACGTGCAGTTGAGGGAACAGAATTTGAATGTATGCAAGATGCCTTAGTTGGGCCATTATTAATTGCATTTTCAATGGAAGATCCAGGTTCAGCTGGTAGATTAATAAACGATTTTGCAAAAACGCATGATAAATTAATTGCCAAAATAGTTGTGTTTGGTGGTGAAGCATTTGACGGATCCGCGTTAGCTAAATTGGCAAGTTTACCAACACGTGATCAAGCAATAAGTATGTTGATGTCTGTAATGAAGGCTCCAGTTGGCAAGCTTGTAAGGACAATTGCTGCAGTTAAAGATCAAAAGCAAGAAGCAGCTTAATCGAACATTTAAATAAATATTTTTAGAGGAATTTAAAATGGCTATATCTCAAGAAGATATCTTGGATGCGGTATCAAACATGACCATTACTGAAATCGTTGATTTAATTACAGCGATGGAAGAAAAATTTGGTGTAACAGCTGCAGTAGCTGTAGCGGCGGCTCCTGCTGCTGGTGCTGGTGCGGCGGCTGCAGAAGAACAAACTGAATTTGATGTGATTTTAGCGTCATTTGGTGATAATAAAGTAGCAGTTATTAAGACAGTTCGTGGCATTACTGGTTTAGGCTTAAAAGAAGCCAAAGACGCAGTAGAAGGTGCACCAACAGTTCTTAAAGAAGGTATTCCTAAAGCAGAAGCTGAAGAAATTAAGAAACAGCTATCTGAAGCTGGTGCTACTGTCGAAATTAAATAATTTAATTTGGATAAAATTGAAGAGAAGCTTTTATTGCATCTCTGATTAAAGTATGGCTGGTGGCAATTGTCACCGGCCTTTTGCTGTTTGT
>CAIVAH010000238.1 GCA_903903765.1 uncultured Methylococcaceae bacterium | reverse complement strand
CTTGGATCCATTTCTTCATCTTTAACATGACGGCGCGTGAAAAGCGCTGGCCAGTTTTCGTCTGCTAGCTCGCCGTTGTGTACGCTTTGTACTAAGCAATCCACATCGGGATTGCGTTCAGTTTCGCCACCTTCACCTTTTAATACGGCAGCATGGGGTTGTTGTAATAAAGCAGCGGCTTCTTGATGTACAGGGCGATAGCCAGGGTGAAAAATGCCTTGAATACTATGAGTTGCATTAAAAGGATTAATTAAACGGACTAGCGTGTGTACAGGTGAACGTAAACCTAATAAGGGTCTGAGTTCTATAATCTCATGCAGTTTTGGACAAAAGTGTTCTAGAGATAAATAGCTAAAATGAGTGTCTTTCAGTTGTTGTTTGGCTTCTGTAACGGAAGTAGCAGGGTTGATACCCAAATATTTAAGCATATCTTGTGTGTAGAGTCGTCCAGAGGTATGTCCACCAGCGCCGTGCATAAAGACATTAATGCCTTTATCGGCTAATAATAAAGCCGACAATAAAAACCATGGTAAATGCCGACGTTTACCCGCATAAGACGACCAATCGAGATCAACAAGGTCATGATCTGCACTTAACTTAGCTGATTCTCGTGCGGCTAAGACAAAGCCAGCTAATTCTTCTGGTGTTTCTTCTTTAACACGCATTAACATTAAAAAAGCCCCTAGTTGGATAGGCTCAACTTCATTTGCTAATATTAAGCGCATGGCTGTATAAGCCTCTGCTTGAGTTAATGGCCGTGAGCCTTTTTTACCTTTGCCAATAATGCGGATGTATTGAGCAAAAGCATGTTCCGGGCTTGGTGTTTGCTCGTGATGAGTTATTTTCATGCCGAATATTTTAAATAATGATCAATTAGAAGCGCTGCAAAGAGCAGGGTTATGTAAACAATCGAATAAACGAAAGTTTTCATGGCCGTTTTGTTATCTTTTTTACGCATCATTTGCACGGCGTAATAAATAAAAATACTATCTAACAGGACTGCAGAGACTAAATACAATAAATCGCTCATTCGAGTTAAGTAAGGTAACAGCGTCACAATCAATAATAAAATGGTGTATAGCAATATTTGTAAGCGTGTAAAAGCGGGGCCGTGTGTTACGGGTAACATAGGAATATTGACTTTAGCGTATTCTTCGCGTCTAGTAATGGCTAAGGCCCAGAAATGTGGCGGCGTCCAAACATAAATTATTAAGGCTAATAACAAGCCATACGGATGCACTTCTCCGGTCATTGCACACCAGCCTAATAACGGGGGAGTAGCGCCAAATAATCCACCAATCACAATATTTTGCGGCGTGGCTCTTTTAAGATATAAGGTATAGATAATTGCATAACCAAACAAAGATAAAAAGGTTAATACAGCCGTTAAGGTATTCACTAAGAACACCAAGATTAACATAGCCGTCACACCTAATATTGCTGCAAAAGTCAGGACATTAACGGTACTTAAATTCCCAGTTGGTAAGGGGCGATTTTCGGTACGACTCATTTGCGCATCTGCTTTGCGATCAATAAAGTGATTGATGGCTGCGGCAGAAGATGCCGCTAAGGCAATGCCAATAGACCCATAGATAAAAGGTCCGAAGTCAGGTATGCCGGGCACCGCTAAGAGCATGCCTACGACTGCAGTGAACATCATTTCTGCAACTACATTAGGTTTACAGAGTGTGAGGTAGTTTTTCCAAGAAAGTGTGGAGGATTTGCTAGGCATTATGTAATTAGATTCCAACTTTTATAATATTGTATAGAATACAGTGAACTTTTGATTATTGAAATAGTCAGACGCGCTTATCACCATTAAAGAGGGAGTTATGAAAAATCGATTACTGTGCACAGTTTTACTGTGTTTACCTGCAATGAGTTTACATGCAGAAGCTAAAGTTTTTGAAAAAACGTTAAAGAATGGTTTAAAAGTGTTAGTTAAAGAAGATCACCGCTCTCCCATTGCGGTATCTCAAGTTTGGTATAAAGTCGGTTCAAGTTATGAGCCAGGTGGTATCACTGGCGTGTCACACATGTTAGAACACATGATGTTTAAAGGCACTGATAAACATGCGGCCGGTGAGTTTTCTCGAATCATCGCTGAAAATGGAGGTGAAGAGAATGCCTTTACCGGTCAAGACTACACCGCTTATTTCCAAACGATGGAAGCGTCACGTTTACCCGTTAGTTTTGAGCTAGAAGCCGATAGGATGCGCGGCTTGCATTTATTAGCGGAAGAATTAAAAAAAGAATTACAAGTGGTGACAGAAGAACGTCGGATGCGGACTGATGATAATCCACAAGCTAAAATGAACGAACATTTTATGGCGATGGTTTATGCCAATAGTCCTTATAAAAATCCTGTAATTGGCTGGCCAGCTGATATAGCAAATTACACAGTTGAAGATTTGCAAGCGTGGTATCAACGTTGGTATGCACCAAATAATGCAACGTTAGTGGTGGTGGGTGATGTGCAACCGAATGCGGTATTTGCTTTGGCAGAACAGTATTTTGGGGAGTTAAAAACCAGTGAAATTAAACCGTTAAAACCGCAAACTGAAATTGAGCAATTAGGTGTTCGCTATATGACTGTTAAGGTACCTGCTAAATTACCGTCAGTAGTTTTAGCCTATAAAGTACCCTCTCTTAAAACAGCCATTGATGAAAATGAAGCTTATGCTTTAGAAGTGTTAGCGGGAGTATTAGATGGTGGGAATAGTGCCCGATTATCTTCAAAATTAATTCGTGGTCAACAAATTGCGGTGTCAACGGGGGCCTCTTATGATTTAAACTCCAGATTGTCTTCTTTGTTTGAACTTGAAGCGACGCCAGCAGAACATAAATCAGTCCATGATTTAGAAGCCGCCTTAAAAGTTGAAGTGACTAAGTTACAAAAAGACTTGATTACTGCCGATGAGTTGCAACGCATTAAGGCTCAGGTATTAGCCACTGATATCTATCAAAAAGACTCGGCATTTTATCAAGCAATGGAGTTAGGTACTTTTGAGACTGTTGGTTTAGGTTGGCAAAAAGCAGGTGAATACGTGGCTAAAATTAATCAAGTAACACCTGAGCAAGTGCGAGCAGTGGCGCAAAAGTATTTAATTGAAGATCATTTAAATATTGCTTATTTAGAACCGCAAACCATAAAGACTAGTTCAGACAAGAAGGGAGCTCACTAATGCGTATTAGTTTTAAGCAGTCAAAAAT
>CAIVAH010000237.1 GCA_903903765.1 uncultured Methylococcaceae bacterium | reverse complement strand
GAAACAACAACTTTGTTTAAAGTCTCTGCGGTTCCGGTTCCTTCTGCAGTTTGGTTGTTCGGCACTGGTTTAATTGGTTTGCTTGGATCATTAAGAAAACGTAAATCAGCTTAAAAATCAGTATTGCTTGCTCAAGTTAAATCAGTCCAATAGGAAGGGTTTGCTTGAGCATTCCTCAGATATTATTCATTACTAAACTCCGGATTGCATATTATTTAGCAAAATGAAATTCAGTTGAGTTTATGTCCATAAAAATAATCCCAACAAACAGGCGCTATTAAATAACTTAATTTAATGGTTATTGGTTAGGTAAAACCTCAATATTGAGTTTATTTTGCTCAATACAATCTGCATGGCTTTTTGGGGATTCTGGGTTTTCCTGGCTTAGTTTGTTGCAGTGTGCGTCGACGCTTTCTATTTCAAATGTTTTGGCAGGTAACGCATCCCAGTTTTTTTGTTTCATACAGTCTATATATTTATTTCTATCTAAACCGATAGGCATTTGTATAGTCGTTTGAGATACCCCACTGGGTACATTTATGGTTTGAAATTGTTGACTAGATTCACCGCAACTAGAAGCATCTTGAAAATAATCGTGAGATTCATCGATACCGTTATGATTTAAGCCCTGCGTGCAACCATCTAGTGTGACGACACAATAGAGTAGAATGGTTAATTTATTCATCTATTGACGAACCTTAAGGTTAATTGGCATTAATAAACAAAATACCATACATTCTTCTGAAGCGGTCAAACTTAATATCTAAGTAAATGTTTAAGATAGCATTGATTTTAAGTTAGCCAGATTTGCTTTGCCGCGTTCTTTAATGACTTCTGGGGAAAGTTGATTTTTGTTAATCCATTCTAAATCTTCTGCAGGAAGTTCATTTAAAAATCGACTCGGTTCGCATTCAGTAATTTCACCATAGCGTTTTCTATGTGTACAATAACTAAAAGTACAAGTGCGGTGTGCTCGCGTAATACCCACGTAAGCTAAGCGACGCTCTTCTTCAATATTGTCACTATCAATGCTACTTTGATGCGGCAGAATATTCTCTTCAATACCTATTAAAAATACATGCGGAAACTCTAGGCCTTTGGCAGCATGTAAGGTCATTAAGCTGACTTGTTCGCTTATTTCTTCTTCTTGGTTTCTTTCCATAATATCCATCAGCAGAATTTTGGCGACAATTTCTGCTAAAGGTTTTTGCTCAGTGGTTTCTTTATCTGCAATGCGTTTTAGCCATTCAATGAGATCATTGACATTCTTAAGTTTTCGGTCGGCGGCTTCTTTAGACTTACTGTCCTCTCTCAAAAATGATTCATAGTCAATTTGACTAATAAATTGTTCAATAACGGCAAAAGTATCGCCATGCTCAATTTGTTGTGCAGTCTGTGTTAAAAGGTCTTTAAATTTATGCAAACGCTGGATAGATTTTTCAGAAAGCTTTTGGCTTAAGCCAAACTCAGAACTCGCGGCAAATAAACTGATATGGCGTTCATTAGCATAACTACCTAACTTTTCTAAAGTAGTTGGGCCAATTTCTCTTCTAGGTGTATTAATAACCCTTAAATACGCGGCATCATCATCAGGATTAACAAATAAACGCAGATAGGCCAACACATCTTTAACCTCAGAATAGGCAAAAAATGAGGTACTGCCACTGATTAAATAAGGGATATTATTTTCTCTTAAGCTTTGTTCAAATAAGCGTGACTGATGATTCCCTCGGTATAAGATGGCGTAATCTTGATAACGCCCAGCAGTTTTAAATTTATGATGCACGATCTCGGAGACAATTTGTTGTGCTTCAATTTGATCGTTCTTATGGCTTAATACTTTTAGTGGATCACCATAGCCCAATTCACTCCACAAACGTTTTTCAAAAGTATGGGGATTATTAGCAATTAAATGGTTAGCGACTTTAAGAATACGACCGGTTGAGCGATAGTTTTGTTCTAATTTAACTACTTGTAAGCGCGAGAAATCTTTTTGTAATTGCGCTAAGTTTTCAGGTTGTGCACCACGCCATGCGTAAATAGATTGATCATCATCACCCACAACGGTAAATTTACCCAATTTACCTGCAATCAGTTTAACGAGTTGATATTGGGTAATATTGGTGTCTTGATATTCATCCACTAATAAATAACGGATTTTGTTTTGCCACTTTTCTAAAATGTGTGGGTGTTGTTGAAATAACAATACGGGTAATAAAATCAAATCATCAAAATCTACCGCGTTATAGGCTTTTAAACTGCGGGTATATTCTTCATAAAGTATGGCACTGGCATACTGTTCTTGGGTTGCAAGACTGATGGCTTGTTCTGGAGTGATAAAGGCATTTTTCCATTGCCCAATTTGTAAGGCATAACGATCAACTTGATCAAGCTCGCAGTCTTTTGCGCCGTAATTAATCAGATTTTTTAACAGAGTGAGTTTGTCTTGTTCATCAAATAAAGTAATAGCGGCTTTATAAGCTAAGGTCTTATATTCTTTTCTTAAAATATCTAAACCTAAAGAGTGAAAGGTCGAAACTCTTAAGCCACGCGTTTCAGAGGCATCAAGTAATTTAGAGACTCGACTCTTCATTTCTCGTGCGGCTTTATTAGTAAAAGTCACTGCCGCGATATGGCGGGCAGGTAGGCCTTGTTTAACTAGATAAGCGATTTTTTCGGTAATTACGCGCGTTTTGCCACTACCTGCACCTGCTAACACTAATAATGGGTGATCGATGGCTTTTACAGCCACAAGTTGTTCAGGGTTGAGTTTAGCCATTTCTTAGACCAACTGCCCCGTTTTATAATCTAAGAGTGCTTGCTCAATTTCTGCCGAAGTATTCATGACAAATGGGCCGTATTGAACAATGGGTTCGCCAATGGGCTGCGCGGATAATAAAATAAAAGCGGCTGCTTGTGTTCCGGCGCAAATTTCTAGAGAGTCACCGATTGATAAGACCCCCAGTGCTTGTGCTGCTAAAGTTTGTCTGTTATTTTCTGAGATGATCATAACTTCACCTTCAAAAGGGTAAACAAAAGCATTATGGCTAACATTTAAAGGAAGTTTAAATTGCCCATTTGCGGGTAAACGCACATCCAGAAATACTGCACCGGTACTTATGCCTTGAATCGGGCCACTGATAGATTCACCGGCAATTTCAGCGGTTCCTGCAATCACTTTAACGGTACCACCAGTTGCTAGTGTAATAATGGGTGTTTCTTCTGCTTGCACATCTTGATAACTAGCTGGCTGCAATTTATCTTTTGCGGGGAGGTTAATCCAGAGCTGAAAACCACGCATTCGACCACTTTCTTGTTGAGGCATTTCAGAATGGATAATGCCTCGTCCCGCTTTCATCCATTGTGCACCACCACTTTTTAAGTCACCTTTATTGCCTAAATGATCTTCATGCAACAGGTGGCCATCCAGCATATAAGTAATAGTTTCAAAGCCTCGATGCGGATGATCAGGAAAACCCGCTATGTAATCATCCGCATTTGTAGAAGAAAACTCATCTAGCATTAAAAATGGGTCAAGTCTATGCGTTGCAGTTTGAGTTTGTCCAAGACTACGCCGCAGTTTAACACCACCACCATCGGAGGTACGAATAGACCGAATGGTTTGATGAAGTGTGCGATTGACCATGTTTATCCTTTAATTTTAGGGGATACATTTTAACTGAATAGGCTGAGTTTTTAAAATAAGCAGTTTACTAAATTAATTTGCGTAGGCTTTAATAATATCTCTCACAATACCAGATCTTACGACATCATCGACACTAAATTCAACTATACCTACTTTGCGGGTGTGCTGCAGTCTTTTAACGGCATCAGATAAACCAGATTGCGTTGTGATATCTTTTTGCTCAATATCACCGTCGATAATCACCTTACAGTTCTCGCCGATTCGCGTTAAAAACAATTTCATTTGGTTGGGGGTGGTGTTTTGGGCTTCATCTAAAATAGCCCAGCAATTTTTAAAAGTACGTCCACGCATAAAGGCTAGGGGCATTGCGCAAATGCGTTTGTGTTTGATTAAATAGTCAACTTGGGATCGGCCAAGTCGTTCATTAAATATATCTCTGAAGGGTTCAATATAAGGCGCATATTTTTCATCAAGTTCGCCTGGAATAAATCCGAACTTTTCGCCTGCTTCAACGCCGGGTCTGCTAAGAATAATCCGTTCAATCTTCTTCTCTTTAAGCATATCAGCCGCAAGGCCCGCAACCACATAACTTTTACCCGTTCCTGCTGGACCAATACCAAAAGTAATGGTGTTATCAAGTATGGCATTGATATATTCACCTTGCGCTTTGGTAAGCGCTTGAAGCGGACTGGTCGCTTTTCTTTCTACAACGAGGTCGACAATATCTAGCAATTCAAATTCATCATTTTTTGCCGTTTTGCGACTATCTCTTCTGCGAAAAGATAATTCTCTTTCAGAGGTTTTCATTGCAGCTCTCTTAGACATGCGTTTACTCCCAGTTATTAGGTTAACAATCAGACAGTTTTTTTAAGCATTCGTCGAAATATTTAGATTAATTTTGTGCTTGTTGCCTCCTAGGTTTGGTTTTAAATAACATCATTATGTGGTTTAAGTAATTGGGTAAATAGAGTGTCGCCTTTCATATCTTTTAAGGCAACCGTCATCGACTGATCCTGACTATTAATATCCACTTGCCCAAAATATTGCAGACCCGATAAAGGTGACAAGTTGGGTGTGGGTGACGGTTTTTCAAAGATGATTTGTGGGCCAAAGGTATTGTCTAAGGCATGCGTGCCAAAACTACCTGCGTTTAATGGGCCAGAAATAAACTCCCAGAATGGTGAGAACTCTTTAAAAGTCGCATGCTTAGGTTCGTAATGCAGTGCCGCACAGTAATGCACTTCGGCGGTAAACCAAACCAGATTATTAATGTTTTCTTGTTTAATAAAACTAAGTAATTCGGCAATTTCAAATTCACGGCCTAATGGCGGTCCATCGCCATTTGCTAGATTCTCAAAGCGGGGTCTATTTTGCTCATCTACGCCATCACCAATTTGTAAGCCTAACGATAAATCTGCTGCAATGACTTTCCAAACCGCTTTAGAGTTTTTTAATGCAGTTTTTAACCACTGTAATTGTTCTTGTCCTAGATAATCTGTATCAGGCCCAGTTTGAGATTGGCGATTAAAACTATTGCCAGCACGGTAAGAGCGCATATCTAAAACAAAAACATCCAATAATGGCCCGTAAGCGCATTGTCTATAAATACGTTGATTATCTTTGTGGGTAAAGTAACGCATGGGGGCATATTCCATTGCGGCTTTTGTGCCGTTTGAAATTAGCGTATTGATGTTTTTTTCGGTATAGCGCTTATCAGACATTAAGTCTTTAGTAGGAGACCAATTATTGGTTACTTCGTGATCATCCCAAAGCCAAATAGCGGGGACTACTGCATTAAAGCGGCGTAAATTATCATCCAATAAATTGTACTTATAACGGCCGCGAAATTCAGACAGGGTCTCTGCGGCTTTTGACACTTCTGGAGTAACCAAGTTATGCCAGACTTCACCCGTTTCTGTAACGACTTGGGGCATAATGGGGCTATCGGCGTAGATATTATCGCCACAATGAATAAAAAAATCGGGTTGAGTGCTACGCATGGTTTCATAGATTTTCATGCCGCCTATATCAGGATTAATACCCCAACCTTGGCCACACGTATCGCCTGACCATAAGAACCTGATATTTTGGGCTGAATCAGGAGCTGTTTTAAATTGTCCATGAGTACTAGCACTGATCAGCTCAGGATTAATTAAATCTTGAAACATCACCTCAACAAAAACTGGTTGGCCCGCGGGTAATTGTGTTAAATCAATCTTAGCTGTGTAATCTGTTTCTAGCAGGGCTAATGGCCCTTCAATTAAATGGGCGTCTCTAAAGTCGTTAGTAAAGCTGAGTTTTAATAACATTTTACTCGGACGATCAGCGCGACTCCAAATCATAGCTTTGTCGGTGATGACATCACCTATTTGAATGCCGTGAGTTATTTGGGGGAGGTTTTGTAGAGAGGGGGAGCTTATCGAAGAGGGCAGTTTTCTTATTCCACATCCCGTGAGGAGCAGAGGGCTATAAGTGGCTGCTATACCAACAGTTTTTAGAAATTTACGCCGTGACCTTTGATAGCCATTTTGCATAGTAAAAACTTCTGTTGCTTGTAGTAGGCTTAACTATAAATCAAGTTGATGACAGTGTTATGACTTTTTTCAGTTATTTATTTACAATTGGCCTGATAAGCCTCTATCACTAATTGGCTGGCTGGTGTTGCAGATAGTTCAGGATGCGTTGCTAAATAACTTAAAACTAGCGTTGGATTCATGTTTTGTTTTGAAAGACAGGTATCGGTATTAACAAGATCAAATATGATAAGCCCATTATCTTGCAGGCTTTTGAGACGTTTTGAAGTTCTTCAGCAAGATTTAATAATCCTGCTTTGTGTTTAATAATAGGGTTGCTAGTAT
>CAIVAH010000236.1 GCA_903903765.1 uncultured Methylococcaceae bacterium | reverse complement strand
GGGGAATATGTTGCGGAACATCGACGGGGCACACTCTACTAAGTCGCGGCATTTCGTTTTCCCTGAAATATATGGATCTAAACGAAACAATATACAGTAAAGCAATAATTTAAGTTTACTCTGACCCCAATTACCCCAGTGCCATAAAAATTTTTATGCCGACAAACATTTTACAAGCTAGTTTTACAAGATTTCTTCCTGTATAAAAAATTTTGTGATTCGTGCTTACAAAATATATTGGCGGCAAACAATATTGTCATCACTGGTTACAACGTTTCTTTGGGTGTTCACAATTTTGTAATTAGGGTTTGTAAAGTTTTTCGCGGCTAAACAATTTTGTAAGCAGTGGTTACAAAATTTTCTCCGGTATAAACAATTTTGTAAGCAGTGTTTACAAAGTTTTCTCCGGTATAAACAATTTTGCAAACAGGCTTTACAAAGTTGTCTCGAACCTAAACATTTTGTAATGACTGCTTACAATTTTTTTAACGCCCTAAGCAATTTTGTAAGCAGTCTTTACAAAACTGTATGACCACTCAATAATTTTGTAACCGGTGCTGACAAAATTATCAATGCCACTCACAATTTGTCGATCAAGCTTTACAAAATTTCTCAGTTATAAACAACATTAAAATATGTCAGCGTTAGTTAATAATGCTGATTAGTTCAAGGATTAAATTAATGCCGTGTTGCAGGTTTTCATGTATCGGAATTGCCCAATAAGGCATTAATAAAGCAAGCATTAAAAAACCCACCAGTAGAATAATAGGAAAACCTATGCCAAATAAATTAAGTTGCGGTGCGGCTTTGGTTAATACGCCTAAGGCCATGTTAATCATAAGCAGTGCAGCAATAACGGGCATGGATAATTGAAAACTAATTAAAAATATATGTTTACCGAGCATTGCGACTTGATGAAACATATTTTTACTTAAACTAGTCATATCAATCGGTATGCTGCTATAGCTTTTAATAAGACATTGTAAAAGTTGTAAATGGATATCTGCTGCTAAAAATATTAATAAGGTTAATGCCGATAATAATTGATTAATTGCAGAGCTTTGGCCACCGGATTGCGGGTTATAAAATAAGGCAAAACCAAATCCCATTGTCATGCCAATCATATCCCCCGTTAGTTCTACTCCTGTAAATATAAGGCGCATGGTAAAGCCTATGGAGACGCCGATAAGTATCTGTTGGCAGAGGATCAATAAACCTTCCCATGACATGGGGTTAGGGGCAGTAAATGTGGGAAGAGTGGGGGCGATTAAAAAGGTAATGGCAACGCCCACAGCAACACGTATGCGTACCGGTATGTTTCGGTGTCCAAAAAACGGGGCACTGCTAAATAAGCCTAAAATACGCGCTAAGGGCCAAAAATAAGCACTGAATACTGCCAGTACTTGGGCACTGGTAAATTCCATCATAGTTGCTTAGCCAACTAGATTTGGGATGTTAGTTAATACCGAACGCATATAATCCGTTAAAATGGTTAACATCCACGGCCCTGCTAAGACTAACACTATAAAAATACCCATTAATTTAGGGATAAAAGATAAAGTGGATTCATTAATCTGGGTAGCGGCTTGAAAAATACTCACAATCAAACCAATGACTAAGGCGACGAGCAACATGGGTGCAGAGATCATAAGGGTAACCATGATCGCTTGATGCCCCATGCTCATAATGGATTCTGGCGTCATAGTCGCTTATCCAAAACTGCCCCCTAATGAGCTTAACAACAGTTGCCAGCCATCAACTAATACAAATAACATAATTTTAAAGGGTAAAGACACAATGGCCGGTGAAACCATCATCATCCCCATCGCCATTAATACACTGGCTACTACCATATCGATAATTATAAACGGGATAAAGATGGCAAAGCCGATCTGAAATGCGGTTTTAAGTTCACTAGTTACAAATGCAGGCACTAACACCCTAAAAGGTATGTCGGCATGGGTTTCTGGCTCAGGAGTATTAGAGAGTTTTAAATACATGGCTAAATCGGCTTGTCGGGTTTGCCTTAGCATAAAGCCTCTTAGAGGTTCACCGCCTTTCTCTAGCGCCGTCATTAATGTTATTTTATTTTCTGATAAAGGAATATAAGCGTCGGTATAGATTTTGTCTAAGACCGGACTCATGACAAAGAGCGTTAAAAATAAAGCTAAGCCTATTAATACTTGGTTAGGCGGTGTGTTTTGAGTGCCTATGGCCATTCTAAATAATGACAAAACAATAATGATGCGAGTAAAGCTGGTCATCATTAATACCACTGCGGGTAAAAATGTCAGTGAGGTCAATAAAACTAAGAGTTCTAAGCTTAAACTATAAGACTCACCGCCGCCCGATGTAGGGGTGGCGTTAACAAAGCCAGGTAAAGCCGCATTAGCACTTATAGGCAAGAATATGCCAACGAGTATGATGAAAATAAGGGTAAATTTCATTAAATTTGTCTTGTATAACGCTCTAACCACGATTGAGTAAAATGAGCTTTGTCTGGATATTTAGGCTCTGATTCGGGTAGGGCTTGAGCGGGTAGGGTTAATAATGTATTAATGTTGCCGGGGGTAATGCCCAGCACTAACCATTGGTCGGCGACTTCTAATAGCACAATGCGTTCTCTAGGGCCTACTGCAACCGAACTTTGCACTGTCATTAATTTGGCATGGAGTGACCTAGGTTGATTCAGGCGTTTTATCAACCAAGCAGCTCCTGCTATCATTAGCAATATAAAAACCAGGGGTGTAAATAACTGTATATACGATAATGTCATTTATTGACTCGCTTGAGTCGATCTGCGGGGTTAGTAATATCAATAAGGCGGATACCGTATTTGTCATTAACGACGACAACTTCGCCATGCGCAATTAAACAACCATTGACTAATACATCTAAAGGCTCACCGGCAAAGCCATTCAGTTCAATCACAGAACCTTGCGTAAGTTGCATGAGATTTTTGATGGAAATTTTTGTACGGCCTAGTTCTACGGTCAGTTGGACGGGAATATCTAATATAAACTCCAGATCCGTTGTCGAACCCGTTTCATTATAATCAGGTGTTATTTCGTTAAAAACATCTGTACTTATAATATCTTGCATGTTTTCTGTGCGGGCTTGTTCGGATAGTTCTGCAGACCAATCTACCTCGCCTAAACCTTCTTCACTCATGTTTTACTCCTGATATTTTGTATTGACTGATGCTTAGTTAGTTGATTGGTCGATTATTTGTTCAACTTGTACTGCATATTGGCCATTTATTTTGCCATATTTACAATTTAAAATGGGTAAAGAATCTACATTAACTGCAATATTATCAGGCATTTCAAAAGGAATAATGTCACCTACTTTTATATTGAGTATTTGTCTTAAATTGGAGTCTATTGTACATAACTCAGCGATTGCTTCTACTTTAGAGTCTTTTATTTGATGTTTTATCAAATGTGCCCAGTTTTTTTTTTGTCAGTAGTTGATTCTTTTTGTAAGCCATGACAGAGTAAATCGCTAATCGGTTCGAGCATACTGTAGGGTAGACAAATATGAAAGTCACCGCCCATATTGCCAATATCAATGCGAAAAGACGCCGTGACTACGATTTCGTTAGGTGAGGCGATGTTGGCGAATTGTGGATTCATTTCTGAGCGTACATATTCAAAATAAACTGAATATAACAATTCCCACGCTTTTACTAAAGCATCGAAGATAATGTTTAAAGTTTTTTGAATGATACGTTGCTCAATGGCACTAAACTCTCTGCTTTCTATGCGAGTTTGAAGCTTACCATTACCCCCGAATAATTTATCGACCAATAAATAAACCAAGTTTGCATCCATTATTATCATGGCTGTACCGCTTAGCGGTTTGATTTTTATTAAGTTTACATTAGCCAGTACTTCTAAATCATGCAATAAATCAGTGTACTTAATATGACGAACAGGTGTAATTGTAATTTCTGGGGTACGTCCTAATAACTCAAATAAATCGATACGTAAAAATTGGATGAAACGTTCATAAATTAAATCCAATGTGGGCATGTGCCCACGCACTGCACGAGCTTGTGTCGCAAAGTTAAATACTTCTTCAGTCGCACCTGAAATCCTTTGTAATAAGGTGTTTATTTCATCTTGAGAGAGTTCTAATTCGTCCATCTTATGTGATTATTGAATGATGAATGAGGTGATTAAAACGTCAGTAATTTTAATTGCGGCACTGCCTTTTGCAAAAGGTTGTTCAATTAATTGTTTTATTTCGCTGATGAGGGTGGTTTTTCCTTTTTGTTTAACCAGTTCGTCTGCTGTTTTTTCGGATAACAAAAATAATATACGACTTCTAATGTGTGGCATATATAAATTTATTGTTTTTGCCGTTTCATCATCATGCACTTGTAAGTTGAAAGATGCTTGTAAAAATTGCCCATCGGGTTGTAAATTTACAGTAAAGGATTCTAGTTCTACAAACACGGGTGTCAGATTTTCATCTGTTTCTGACACTGTTTCGGCGTTAGGTGTCGGCGTCGATTCGGATAATACCTCTGTAGCGTTATCAGAAGTAAACCAATAGACACCTCCGGCACTGCCAAACAATAATAAGGTGCTAAGACTAATAATTAACCATTTTCGGGTGGATTTTTGTTCAATTTCTAATATTTCAGTGTTTTCTGCCATTGTAAAGGTCCATTCATTTAATAATCATGTTAGGCGTAAATATTTAACAAGCCATTACCGTTGATGAAGGTATTTGAGCCTGTGTTTGACGCGGTTGAAGGGTCGATTACATGTTCATTTTTTAACAAGGAATTAGACTTAAATTGCTGTTGTGCTGATTGTTGCTGCTGTTGAGGGTTAGATTGTTGATTGAAGTCGAAATGTTGCATATCAACTTTGGCTTCGCCTAATTGCATGCCAGTTTGCTCAAACAGCTGGGTTAATAAGGGCATGGAGTTTTGCAACGCTAGTTTTACATCTGCTTGGGTGGTATAAAATTGGACATTAGTTTGTTGGTTATCCATTTGTATTTGAACTTGTATTGGTCCTAAATGCGGTGGCGATATATTTAAAGTCGCTGTTTGGATATTTTCACTGCTCATCCACACTATTCGCTGGCTGATTGCATCACTCCAACCTGATTCACCCACTGCAGAAGGTATGGTATACGTGGCTGTTCTATCGACTATTGGTGCAGAATTGACAATAGTTGGCGTGTTTTTAACAATGACTTGTGGATTGACGGCGTTTATTAAATCAGGTGTAGTAGCTGCAGTATTTATGACTGGTTCGGTTTGGTTTAGTAACGGGGTTTTAACCGGTTCATTTATATTGAAACTTGAGCTATCTTCATGAATTATTGTTTTTTGTGGCGGTTCACTAGTCGTCTCTAGCTGTTGAGCCAAACTGTCTTGATTTATTGGTGTATCTTGATTTATTAGTTTATCTTGATTAATCGCAGTGTCTGTTTGCTGTATTAAGGCGACTTTAGTTGGCATGGCTAACATCATAGCCAACATATCTTGATTAGGCATCGATAATGTCGTATTTATTTTTGCATCTGTTACGCCAGTGTCAGTTGCTTTAGAAGAATTGAACATAGGATTAGCTTGATTTAAATTTTGGCTGAGTATTTCTGCTAGTAAATCTGCTTTAAAAGATTCCTTGTCGTTATCAAGACTTTGAGCTGATACTGGATTTGCTGAAGATTGAGCAGCAGTGGTACCCAGAGTTGGCAAAACACCTAGCGTACTCATAAGACCTTCAATTTTATACGAGCCGCAAACTCATCGCATTGTTTTTGTTCGCGTCGCGTTTCTAATTGCTGTAAAGCAATAGCTGATTTTTTTGTTAAAACACTATACGATAATCTTTTTCTTTCTGAGGCTTGCCAGTCCAGCCTATGTTTTTCGGCGGTAGCATGTGAGCTTTGTAGGATTTGTTTTTGTTGATTGATAGTGGTATCTAGTTTGATTAAAAACTGCTGATAATTACTATAATGACTCGAACTTAAGCCACGTGCCAGTTGCAGGTTTAATTGTTCTGCATATTCATTGCGATATTCTTGCAACATGGTTAATTTTTGTTGCGCTTCTAATTTAGTTTTATTCGCATTATTTAGGCGCACAGCTACAGTCTCGGATTGTCGAGTGCTTAAGTCAATGAGTGTTTGTATTACATTATTATTAGCCATAGTTCATTATGGCTTATATTTAAGTTAACTAATTAGGTGAACAGAGAGGAAAGTTCGTCTAAGCTCTGCTGAATGCTGACTTTGTCACCAATACTTTGTTGAAGAAATTCTGCAATCGTTTCATGCATTTTTATGGCTTCATCTAATGTTGGGTCACTACCTGCTTGGTAAGCGCCGACATTAATTAAGTCACGATTACGTTGATAACTAGACATTAATTGCTTAAGTCGTCGTGCTTGGGCTTGGTGAGTACTATCGGTAATGTTGTGCATGGCACGACTAATGGATTGTTCTATATCAATTGCTGGATAGTGTCCCGCTTCTGCTAGGCTGCGATTTAAAACGATATGCCCATCAAGAATAGCACGTGCTGAATCTGCAATGGGATCTTGTTGATCATCACCTTCGGTTAATACGGTATAAAAAGCCGTTATTGCGCCACCACCGGTTTGCCCATTGCCGGCACGTTCTACTAATGCGGGTAATTTTGCAAATACTGAGGGTGGGTAACCTTTTGTAACAGGAGGTTCGCCAATTGCCAGGGCAATTTCACGTTGTGCCATTGCATAGCGGGTAAGTGAATCCATTATCAGCAAAACATTTTTACCTTGATCTCTAAAATGTTCAGCAATTAAGGTCGTGTAAGCGGCACCTTGTAAGCGTAATAAAGGGGGTAAATCAGCAGGTGCTGCAACTACGACAGAACGCGCTAAGCCTTCGGCTTCTAATATTTGTTCGATAAACTCTTTAACTTCTCGGCCACGTTCACCAATCAAACCCACCACAATAACGTCTGCAGCTGTATAACGCGCCATCATGCCGAGTAATACGGATTTACCCACACCAGATCCGGCAAATAAGCCCATGCGCTGTCCTTTTCCAACGGTCAGAACACTATTAATTGCCCGAATACCGACATCTAGTACTGTGGAAATAGGCTCTCTTAATAAGGGGTTTACGGCTTGCACATATAAGGGTGCGGTTGAATACCCTTTCAGTGGTCCTAAGTTGTCTAGAGGTTGGCCAGTGGCGTCTAGTACTCTGCCTAATAGAGCATCTCCCACCGGTAGTCGTCTGCCATGTTGACTGCTATTAGCAGTGGTTTTGTGCTTTGTGTCTGTAGGTGGTTTTTCTTGAAATGCCGGTATAACTGGGGCTCCTGGTTGTACACCTTCAACTTCACCTAAGGGCATTAAAAATAAGCGTTCGTTGCCGAAACCTACCACTTCTACATCTAAACGATGCCCGCTGATTAATGGAATATAGCAAGGTGTGCCAATTGCTAAATTAAGTCCTACGGCCTCCATCACAACACCCGCAACGCGTGTGACTCTGCCATATACCTTTATGGTATTAAGGTCGGCAATTTGTATTTGGTGATCGCTGAGATATTGCTGACAAAATTGGCTATTAGCGTTAGCCGTCATTATTTTAACCAATCCAGCGTATTCAGCAGTTCTTGCCAACGAGAGGGTAGGGTGGCATCCACGATGTTTGATGGGGTTTCAAGGCGACAACCACCAGGTTCAATATGGTTATCTGAAATCAAGCGCCAGCCGTCTTGTTTTAACTGTTCTCCCATCGCCTGTTTGACTAATTCAATGTCAACATTATTTAGATATAAATTAACGGGGAGTTGAGTACTGGGTAGATTTTGGATAGCTTGATCTATAACAGGTAATATTAATTCTGGATGTACAGAGAGTGCTGAATTAACCATAGTTTTAGAGATATCTAAGCATAATGCAAGTACTTGTTGAGCAGTATGTTCTCGCACTTGTTGCATTTCAAGTTCAAAATTATTGCTGAGGGAAACAAATTGCTCAAATAACTGGGCATTTTGGATGCGTCCTTCCTCAAGGGCTTCCGCATGTCCGGAGGATTTACCAATATCAATACCTTCTGCTATACCTTGATTGCGTCCTTCTTCTAACCCTACTTGATAACCTTTGTCATGCGCAATGATTAATTCTTGGGATAATTTTTTTTCCGCGGATATATATTCGTCTGTTAATGAACCAATCTCCCAGCGTTGATAAGCTGTTTGGGTCTCTGGTTTAGACGAAGGCATCATTACCACCTTTTTGGATGTCTATTTGGCCTTCATCAGCTAAACGTCTAATAATTTGCAAAATTTCTTTTTGTTGTTTTTCAACTTCTGATAGGCGCACTGGGCCTTTCGCTTTAAGATCTTCAAGCATCATTTCTGCTGCACGCTCTGACATATTACTCACAATTTTAGCTTTAATATCTTCTTTAGCACCTTTTAGCGAAATAATTAACGCTTCGGAAGGTACTTCTACCAATATGGTTTGAATATCTCGATTTGAAATATCCATAATGTTATCGAAAACAAACATGTTATCGGCGACTTGTTGGGCAATTTTTCCATCAAATTCATGCAGTCTGTTCATAATCACAGCTTCCATATCGGCACTGAGTAAATTTAATATTGAAGCTGTGGCTTTTACACCACCAATCGCTTTATTTCTAAAGTTATCATTACCCATCAGTAAACTATTGAGTACATCGTTAAGTTCATTTAATACCACGGGCTGAATGCCATCTAGTGTGCTCATTCTTAAGATAACGTCAATTCGAGTTTGTTCTGCTAATTCAGTTAAAATTTCACTCGCTTGCAGGGGTTCCAGATGCAGTAATATGGCCGCAATAATTTGTGGATGTTCGTTACCTATTAATTTTGCAACCGCTTTTGCTTCCATCCATTTAAGATTGTCGATACCAGATGAATCATTTTTAGTTAAGATGCGGTCAAGTAAGTTCGCGGCTTTATCATCACCCAGCGCCTTGTTAAGCACTTCACTTATGTAAACTTCGGAGTCTATGCCAAAGTAACTGGTTTTTTTGGATTCAGTTTTAAGTTCGCTTAGCACATTATTTAGTTCTTCTGTTGAGACAGAGTGCATGGTAGACATTAACATACTTAATTTTTGAACTTCTCTAGGCTCTAAAAATCTCATGACTTCAGCTGCTGCATCTTGACCGATGGCTAACATTAAAACCGCCGCTTTTTTTAAACCCATTTCACTCATTCATTTACCCAATTTTTAACTACGTTTGCAACCACACGCGGATTGGTATTGGCTAATTGGATAGCATCGTTAAGGTTAGGCTCATTATTACGTGCACTTTCATTTGAGTTACCATCATCATTGCTTGTTTCGTTTTTATTATATCTTTCAGCAGCAGAAGGCAAGGGCGGATCAGTTAGCTTTTTAAGCATGGGTTTTAAGAACTTAAAGAACAGATATAGCATGGCGATAAAAGACAATAGATATTGGCCCGCACTTTTCGCTGTTTCTATATTTGCATAAGGTTTCCAAAAGGGTTCTTCTGGAATGACTTCTTTGGTGGGAACTGTAAAATTAGTATTCGTAACATTTAATGAATCACCACGGTCTTTGTTAAAGCCCATTGCTTCTTTGACTAAGCCGGTGATTTGTGTTTTTTCATCTTCGGTGAGTGGCTTGGTAGTTGATTTACCATCTGGGCCTATTTCGGTTTTATTATTAATCAGTACCGCAACGGTTAAGCGTTTGATGGTTCCCATGGATTCTTGTACGTAACGTACTGTTTTATCCAATTCATAATTAATAGTGTTTTCTTTTTGAGAGCTAGTATTACCCGAGCTTTCTTTAGCGTCTTTTTGTTGTCCGGGTTGATTTGAGTTTGCACCTGGAACGCCTTCGGGCTTACCATCACCTGATCCATCAGAACTTTTAGATTCATTGATGTGTTCGCTACGCTTTGCAGTGTTTTCTGGCTTTGTATTAGGGGTATATTTTTCGGCGGCTTGTTCGGTATGCGAAAAATCAACTTCAACGGTAGCTTCTGCTCGAAGATTTTCTGCACCTAAAATCGGTGTCAGAATAGATTCGACTCTACGGACAATTCCCTCTTGTATTTCTTGTATGTATTTAAGTTGATTTGGATCTAAACGATTGTTACGCCCTAGGTCTTCTTGGTCCGATAATAAATTGCCACTATCATCTACTATTGTGACATTTTTAGAAGATAAATCTGGGACGCTACTGGACACTAAATGCACAATAGCTTTGACTTGTTGGGGATCTAAGGTGCGCCCGGGGTGTAAGTTAAGCAAGACAGAGGCAGTCGGTTTTTGCGCTTCTCTAACAAAAACAGTTGGCTTAGGGATGGCTAAATGCACGCGTGATGATTGCACAACAGCAATTGAATTAATCGACCTAGCCAGTTCTCCTTCCAAGGCATGTTGAAAGTTAACTTGTTCTAAAAATTGTGAAACACCTAGTTTTTGATTTTCCATCAATTCAAAACCGACATTTCCGGCTTTGGGTAAGCCTTGCGCCGCTAATTTTAAGCGGGCGTCATGAACTCGTTCTGCGGGCACTAAAATAGCGCCACCGCCTTCTGCGAACTGATAAGGGATGTTCATCTGTTGCAATGCAGCAATAATGGAACCACCATCTCTATCAGAGTAATTAGATAATAAAATACGGTAGTCGGGTTTTTGGCCCCATAACCAAGCACCGACAATTAAACTGATAACCAAAGCCATACCGGCGCCAAGCGCCAAGTTATTAGCTAAGGGACTTTGCAAAAAGTTTTTTATTGCGGTTGGTTGTGCTTCTGAATTAGTTGGCATAATCAACAAAGTTATTATTTCTGAACCATTATCATGGTTATTTTTTTAGCTTAAAGCTTGAAATAAGACTAAAAAACCTCGCTTATTAGCGCATGTGGTGTAATTTAGCATGATATATTATTAACGTATAATAAGATTCAGTAAAGGTTTGATTATGGTTGGAATTGATAATAGTAAAATCGATGCAATGTTAGCACAGATGCGTAGTGCAGTAGCAAATGTTAACTTACCTACAGCTATCACCTCAAAAGAGATTGAGCCTAGTCAAGGTGCAGTTGATTTTGGCCATATATTTAAGAATCAACTTGATGCAGTTAATAACTTACAGAAAAATTCGCAACAATTAAGTCAAAACTATTCATTAGGTGATGATTCGATCAATTTATCCGATGTTATGATTGCTTCTCAAAAAGCCGGTATTGCCATGCAAACTTCAATTCAAGTTCGTAATAAATTGGTAACCGCTTATAACGATATTATGAATATGTCTATCTAACACTTATTAGCTCTGGTTAGGTAGTTTTGCCTTTTCGATTCTATATAGCCAAGCTAATATTTCTGCTACTACACGATATAAATTTGCTGGTATTTCTTGATCGAGTTTAACATTCATCAATAAAGCTACCATTTCTTCTGATTCGTGCACATAAACGCCACTTTGTTTGGCTAGCTCAATGATTTGTTCCGCTATTATGCCATTTCCTGTCGCTACTACTTTAGGCGCATGACCCAAAGATTGATAAGAAAGCGCTACTGCTTTACGCATCGATTCTGTTGTCTCAGGCATTATGCTCACTTTGTACGGTCATTAAATCTAAGGCCGTTCCACTAACAGCAAGAGATTGCATCAATTGATCACTGGCTGTTTTGATTGAACTGGCTATGCGCTCATCATCAACATTAATGTTTAACTGGGTGTGTTCACCTTGTAAACGTATTTTTACTTCTACTTGACCGAGATTGGGTAATTGCAACTTGAGTGAGGTTTGCCAAATTGGCAACGCTTCATCAGCGTCTAATAAGGCAGCGTTTTCTTTATTTTGGTTTTCATCTTTGTGAATAGTCAGTTGCATCATTTGATTGGGATATAATTCACCTTCCCAAGTTATGCGCTGATGTTCTAAGCTATCTAATTGAAATGCTATGAGGTTGTTAGCTGTTTCTGCTGGCTGAGCGCTTTGATTTTGCGGCTCTTGACGAATTTGATCTACTTGACGATGTCCTTCTAGCCATTGTTGTAAATGTGACTCATAAAATCCGCCGCTTTTTTCAATAGCCGTATTGAGTTGTGTAGTTAATTGCGTTATGTCGATTTCTGTATTTGCTAATAACAAAGGACTGCTGCTACTGACAATAGGTTGTTGATTGCTGTTTTGAAGTAATTTATCTAATAATATAGCCGTGTTACTTAGGTTTACGGTTTCGGTGTTGTTTGTTGGGCTTATGGGAATATTAGGTTTACCATGATCAAGTAATGCAAGTGTGAGTTTTATTTGGTCGGCCACCTTTTGGTTTGGGCTACCAATAGTGGCTCCAGCATTAACGTGACTTATCGGTGAAATAGGCGCATCACTGGTTAAATTTATAGGGCCAGCCATGAGATTTAATTATTTTTGTGTTGAAGACATATCGATGCGTGATTGTAATTTTACATTATGTATATAATCATGAACGTCATTTAGCCAGGGTTCGGTAATACAACGCGTATCTCTATCGTTAGCTAATATTTGTTGGAGTAGTTCAACTTTTTTAAAGCGATCATCTCCTGATAAATTTACCACGCCTCCTGCTTTTTTTATACATTCAGTCTGTTCAAGTAACTTTAATTCAAATGTGTGCAGATTGTTTGAATTGCTTAATTTAGCACTTTGCAGCATTTGTTGCGTGATAGATAAAATATTTTCAAAAGCACAAAGGGTTTGTTCACTGTTTAACATAAACTTCCTAATACGCTTGGCTGAATGTTTTAATATGCATTCCTTAACTTAGATTTTGCTTCGCAACTTGCCAAATTTAAGTGAGAAATAACAGGCATATTGCAATTAAGATTTCTTTTGCAATATATTAATTGATGTGCTGTTTTTTTAATAAGCTAAATAAAAGCCTAAAATGAAGTCTACAAATGTTATTAAGTTTAGATAGGGTTTTAAGCAATACTATTAATTACTACACCCGTTGCTTTATTGGATGAAATATTGTTAATTATTTGGACGGCGGCCAAAGCTTCTTCTGAAGGTATTTGGCGAATTAATTGTGTAGTATTGGCATCAATAATCTTAATCATCACTTTTCCACTGCTGTGATCCATGTTAAAAGTAACAGAAGTGTTAAGTGATTTGGCAAAATTATTAAGTGAACTGACTGCTGTTTTTAAATCTGCATTTTGACTTGCTGATTTCTTTAAGATGTCAGGAGCTGGTGTTCGGGTTGGGGCAGTATGTGATGCTGTTTGC
>CAIVAH010000235.1 GCA_903903765.1 uncultured Methylococcaceae bacterium | reverse complement strand
TAATGTACTTCAACAATTAGCCGAAATACTTGAGCAACGTAAACTAGAATCAGCTGATAAATCATACGTCGCCAGTCTTTATGCAAAGGGCACCAACACTATTTTAAAAAAAATAGGTGAAGAAGCTGCTGAAACCATCATTGCAGCTAAAGACGGCGACAAACAACAAATTATTTATGAAACAGCTGACTTATGGTTTCACTGCATGGTATTACTAGCACAACAAAACTTAAGCCCAAATGATGTTTTAACTGAGCTACAACGGCGCTTTGGTTTATCAGGATTAACAGAAAAAGCTCAACGTAATCAATAAATACACTTATCACAAACATAACTCATACGAACTGGAGTAAACAATGGGCATCGGCATTAAAGAATTATTAGTTATATTAGTCATTGTTATTGTGGTGTTTGGTACTAAAAAACTCCGCAATATTGGCTCTGACTTGGGCGGTGCTATTAAAAACTTTCGCTCAGCGGTAAAAGAAGGTGAAACGGATGGTAAACCCTCAGAAAAAGATGAAGAAACGTTAGAAGGCGAAATAACATCTAAAACTAACGACAAAGACTAATATGTTTGATGTAGGATTTTCTGAATTAGTGATGATAGGCCTTGTCAGTTTAATAGTGATAGGGCCAGAACGCTTACCTAAAGTTGCTAGACTTGTTGGTTTTTGGCTAGGAAAATCTAGGTCTATGATTGCCAACGTCAAGTCAGAAATACAATACGAATTACACCAAGAAGAACTCCGTCAACTCTTAAATGAGCAAGTTAATTTAGCAGAATTAAATTCAAGCTTAGAAGAAACGCTTGAGTCAACTCAATCTCTATCGAACTCCATAACAGAATCTTTGGTAAATACTCAAAAAGACCTTAACCAATTAGATGAACACAAATAGAATCGAAGAAACCGCACTACCTTTTATTAGCCATTTAATTGAATTACGCACACGCTTATTAAAAATTGTGGTGTTCGTCATCGTTATCTTTTTAGCACTATCCGCATACGCTAACGAAATCTATAGCTTTTTAGCGGGACCTTTATTGAAACATATGCCCCAAAATAGCACAATGATTGCTATTGATGTGGCGTCGCCTTTTTTTACACCGTTTAAATTAGCGTTGATTCTTGCCGTTTTTATTTCTGTACCCGTAATTTTGTATCAGTTTTGGGCTTTCGTAGCACCAGGGCTATACAAAAGGGAAAAACGCATGGTATTTCCTTTACTAATTGCCAGCACATTTTTATTTTACTTAGGCGTTATCTTTGCCTATTTTGTCGTTTTCCCTCTAATATTTGGATTTTTAACAGCAGCAGCACCGACTGGCGTTGCAGTAATGACAGACATCACCAAATATTTAGACTTTGTCTTAACTTTATTTTTTGCTTTTGGAATTTGCTTTGAAGTACCAATATTTACTATCGTAATGGTATGGACTGGCTTAGTAACGCCAGAAAGTCTAGCTGAAAAACGACCTTATGTAATCGTTGGTGCCTTTGTCATTGGAGCATTTTTGACACCACCGGACGCAATTTCGCAAACTCTATTAGCGGTACCCATGTGGATGCTTTTCGAAATAGGCTTACTATTTTCAAAACTTTTTGTGAAAAAGTCAGAGAAAGAATCAACCAATCTTCCTGTCATTAGTGATAAATACTGAACAACGAACTATAAATGGCTACAAATACTCGCCATTTATAGTTATAGTTTATATTGATAAAACGCTAATTGCTCATTTTGTTAAACGACAGCAAAGAAACCCACAGCTTCAATACCAGCAATAGCACAGCGTTCATCCTGATCGGAAACATCACCACTAATACCAACGGCGCCTAAAAGATTATTTTCTGCATCTCTAATTAACACTCCACCTGGCACTGGCATAATTTTTCCACCCGCAACGTCAATTAAAGCATTCATAAAATCAGGCCGCTGCGAAGCAACTCCGGCTAAACTTCTTGATGATACCCCCATATTAACAGCACCCCAGGCTTTTGCCGTTGCAATCTGTTGCCTAATCATACTTGCGCCATCTTCTCTTTGCATCGCCTTAATATGACCGGCAGTATCTAAAACTACAACCGTAAGAGGCGATAAATTTAACTCTCTAGCAATATGTACAGCGGTATTAATAATTAAATTAGCTTGTTTCAATGTTAATGCTGTCATCAGTAACTCTCATTTATTTAAGTAGAGGGGAAAGATAAGGCTCAATTTTGTCGGCAAGAATAGATTGTGCTTTAGCATTTGGATGTAATCCATCAACTTGCATTAAATCTTTATTCAACGCTACATCTTCGAGAATAAAAGGCACCAGTTGAATACTTAACTCTTGAGCTAATTGAGGATAAGCGCTATAAAACTGTTCAACATAACGTTTACCGTAATTAGGCGGAATTTTCATGGCTAATAAAATCACTTTAGCTCCAGAGTTTTGGCTTAGATGCACAATTTCAGTCAGATTATTTTTCATCTGTACCGGGGATAGACCTCTCAAACCATCATTAGCCCCTAATTGCAGCAAGACAATACTAGGTTGATAGGTTGATAATAAGGCGTTTACGCGGGCTAAACCACCTGCAGTCGTTTCTCCACTGATACTGGCATTTATAATACTATAATGACGCTGGGTTTCAATAAGCTTTTTCTGCAATAAAGCTACCCAACCTTGCTCTATCTCCAGACCATAAGCGGCACTAATGCTATCACCCAAAACCAAAATGGTCTGAGGCTTGGCCACCACTACACCAGGCAGACAGAACACAATAACCATCAAGACACATTTAAACATGCTAGATACTCAAATTAAACAAATTAAAAAGCCAATTATAGTAACAGAAGCTCTTGGTAAATCGGTGATCACCGCTGAAGGAACTTTGCATATCTTGTCATCGATAGATTTGATAATCAACTCGGGAGAAAGCATCGCGATTATTGGGGAATCAGGGTCCGGCAAATCAACTCTTATAGGCTTATTAGCGGGCTTAGATACTCC
>CAIVAH010000234.1 GCA_903903765.1 uncultured Methylococcaceae bacterium | reverse complement strand
GTAGCCACAGCTTCTGCTTTTTTAGTCTTTACCGCTTTTTTTCCTGGTTTTGCAGGTTCTTTCTTATTGCTGGCTAAAGAAGCATTTGCAAGTGCAGGTGCTGGAGCAGGTGGCGGCACAACTTCGGGAGCAACACCTTCATAAATGGCAACTGGCACACCATCAATATCAGTTAAGGCTTTATTTAAAGCCGCTTGATCAAAATCAGGAGATTCACCACCATTAGCTTTTTTAATTAAAGCTAAGGCAATCTCAAAACGTTGATCTTGCGTTTTTTCTTCGCCCTCTAAATCAGGATGTGCTTCTATATAAAGCGTATTATCTAACCACCCTACTTTAATGGGCTGTTTAACGATATAAACCGGAGTACCGATCTCTACTGAATTATATAAAGCCTCAATATCCTCGGGATAAGTGCGCACACAACCATGCGTAATCTGCATACCGATACCAAATATTTTATCGATGTCCGTGCCATGAATACGATAATCACCGGGTAAATTTAAATATAGCGCATAAGCACCCAAGGGATTATGAATACCTGGTGGCACAACCTCTGGCAAAAAATCACCATTGGCAGCATGTTCTCGCCTAATAGACTCAGGTGGATGCCACGCGGGATCCTTCACTTTTTTTGCAACTGAAGTTTTACCCAATGGAGTTTGCCAATCTTGACGACCCACACCATGGGCATAAGACCGAACCGTACCCGGTGCACTCGCTGGATAATAATACATCCGATATTCTGCAATATTTAACGTAATACCATCATGTGGACCATCAGGGAGAATACGTCTATTAGGTAAACGCACCGCATCACCTGTTTTAATCAACCAACGATCTAAATCTGGGTTGATAGTAACAATTTCTGTTTGCCCTAAATTAAATCGTCTCGCGATATCCAATAAGGTCTGATCGTGATCCGAAGTAATAGTGAGTGTTTCTTCTGGAACTAGCGCTACTACTCTATCGCCCGGTCTTGATGGCATTTTATATATTGTGGCATTAGCTTGACCCATCAGCACTAAGATCAAACAAACAACGATTGTGGAACAAAATTTCATTAGGATATTTTTTTTCAATTGCAAAATATTTGGATAACTAGATTTAAAAACTATCTAAGATAGCGCGTTTAACAGAATCAAGATCTGCATCGATTGTCACTGGTTTTGAGTCAGCACATTGTTGCATAGCTATTTCAGGATCTTTAATACCATTACCGGTTAAAGTACACACTATTTTACTACCTTCGGGGATTTTACCAGACTTAATGTCTTGCATAGCCCCCGCTAATGAAGTAGCAGAGGCGGGCTCACAAAAGATACCTTCATATTGCGATAACATCTTTTGCGCTACTAAGATTTCTGCATCAGAAAATTTATCGAACCAGCCACCTGATTCTTGTTGAGCCGCCCATGCAAAATCCCAAGATTGCGGATTGCCAATACGAATCGCAGTTGCAATAGTTTCTGGATTTTCCACAGGATGACCTGCCACAAAAGGCGCAGCGCCTGCCGCTTGATAACCACACATGACTGGGCGATTACTACACACGCGATCCAAAGCATATTCTTTATAACCTTTCCAGTAAGCCGAAATATTACCCGCATTACCTACTGGTAAACAATGATAATCAGGGGCGAAACCTAGATCATCTACAATCTCAAAGGCAGCGGTTTTTTGACCTTCTAATCTAAACGGATTAATTGAGTTAACGATAGTAACAGGTGCATGATTTGCCACTTCTTTAACTAATTCCATACCTTGGTCAAAGTTACCATTAATCTGAATAATAGTCGCGTTGTACATCAAAGTTTGCGCCAACTTACCTAAAGCTATTTTGCCATCGGGAATCAATACAAAAGCCTTAATACCTGCACGGGCAGCATACGCAGCGGCAGAAGCGGAAGTATTACCGGTTGAGGCACAAATAATCGCTTGACTGCCCTCTTCCACTGCTTTGGTGACAGCCATGGTCATACCACGATCTTTAAATGAACCCGTTGGATTTAAACCTTCAAACTTAACATAAATATCAACGTCTTTACCTAACATTCTAGGAATGTTTTGTAATTGAATCATCGGCGTATTGCCTTCATTCAAGCTAATAATGCGTGTGCTTGCGCTAACCGGTAAACGGTCTTTGTAACGCTCAATTAATCCAGTGTAATGTTTATGCATGATATGTAATTATCCTAAGGTTTCTAGGCGGATGCGATTGACTTTACCAGTCACTGTTTGTAAAGCTTCGATTTCTGCAATCGCCGCGTTCATTTCTTTTTCTAAAGTAATTTGGGTTAGTAAAATAATGGGTATATTAGTTTCGTCACGTGGAGGTTCTTTTTGAATGATCGCTTCAATACTAATATGATGATCAGCCAAAATACGTGTCACATCAGCTAATACGCCAGGTTTATCTTCGGCATTTAAACGTAAGTAATAAGAGGTTTTAAAACTCTCTGAGCTTAATACAGGAATATCTGCGATGGCGTCGGCTTGAAAAGCCAAATGTGGCACTCTATTCTCTGGATCAGATGTTAACGCTCTCACCACATCAACCACATCAGCCACCACTGCAGAAGCGGTGGGTTCTGCACCGGCACCTGCACCATAATACAAGGTAGCACCCACAGCATCACCTTTGACTAACACCGCATTCATCACACCATTAACATTGGCAATTAAACGACGCTCAGGGATTAAAGTGGGATGCACTCTTAACTCAACACCCTCAGGGGTCTTCCTTGCGATACCTAAATGTTTTATGCGATAACCTAATTGTTCCGCATATTCCACATCAAGACGGGTTATTTGTGTAATACCCTCAGTGAACACTTTATCGAACTGTAAAGGAATACCAAAAGCGATTGAAGCTAAAATGGTTAATTTATGGCCCGCGTCAATGCCTTCCACATCAAAAGTAGGATCTGCTTCGGCGTAACCTAGGGCTTGCGCTTCTGCTAACACATCTAAAAAGTCGCGGCCTTTATCACGCATTTCGGTCAGAATAAAATTACCCGTACCGTTAATGATACCGGCTAACCATTCAATTTCATTACCACTTAAACCTTCTCGAATGGCTTTTATAATGGGAATACCACCGGCCACAGCGGCTTCAAATGCCACGATGACTCCTTTCTCACTGGCTTTAGCAAATATTTCATTACCATGTAAGGCAATTAAAGATTTATTAGCAGTAACGACATGTTTACCGTTTTCCAAGGCTTTTAGCACCCATTCTTTAACTGGGCCCGCACCGCCAATTAATTCTAGAACTATCTCAATCTCAGGATCATTAATAATGTCCATAGGATCATTACTTAATAAAATGCCCTGCGTGTCGCATATCCGCGCTTTATTTAAATCTTTTGCAGAAGCCCGAGTAATGACTATTTCTCTACCTGCACGACGCGCAATCTCTGCAACATTTCGCTTTAAGACATTAACCGTACCGCCACCGACAGTACCGAGTCCTAATACACCTACTTTTACGGGTTTCACGTTAAGCTCCAGTTAAAATTCGTTCACATTCCAAAGTGATTGAGACAGTTGCTAGTGCAGTAGTCCTAAATAACACCGTCTTTTTTCATCATCATTCTTATGCCTCTAACCGCTTGGCGAGTACGATGTTCATTTTCAATTAAACCAAAGCGTACATGATCATCACCATAATTACCAAATCCAACACCCGGTGCCACAGCCACTTTGGCTTCTAAAAGTAATTTTTTAGAAAACTCTAAAGAGCCCATGTCTTTATACGCATCTGGAATTTTTGCCCAAACAAACATAGTCGCCTTAGGTTTTTCTACCGGCCATCCCGCGGCAGTTAAACCTTCACAGAGTACGTCGCGGCGCTTTCTATACATCTCAGCTATTTCAGTAACGCAGTCTTGCGGGCCTTCCAATGCAGCAATAGCCGCAATTTGAATCGGCGCAAAAGTACCGTAATCAAGATACGATTTAATACGAGCTAAAGCAGACACTAATTCTTTATTACCACACATAAAGCCAACCCGCCAACCCGGCATGTTATAACTTTTAGACATGGAGAAGAATTCCACTGCGATATCTTTTGCGCCTTCAACTTGCAAAATAGAGGGGGTTTTATAACCATCAAACACGATATCTGCATAGGCAATATCTTGGACAACCCAAATATTATGCTCTTTAGCAACAGCAACAATTTTCTCAAAGAAATCCAGTTCTACACACTGAGTCGTTGGATTACCTGGAAAATTTAAAATAAGCATCTTAGGTTTCGGCCATGAATCAACAATGGCTTTTTGCAATTCTTCAAAAAAATCGCCACCCGGAACCATCGGTACATGGCGCAAATCAGCACCAGCAATTACCACGCCATAAGGATGAATAGGGTAAGCCGGATTAGGCACTAAAACAACATCACCCGGGCCTAAGGTGGCTAAAGCTAAATGCGCTAAACCTTCTTTAGAACCGATTGTTACAATTGCTTCTGTTTCTGGATCTAAATCGACATCAAAACGGGTTTTATACCAATTACAAATGGCTTTTCTTAAGCGTGGAATACCTTTAGAAACCGAATAACGATGTGTATCAGGACGTTGTACGGCTTCTATTAATTTATCAACAATGTGTTGAGGCGTTGCTTGATCTGGATTCCCCATACCAAAATCAATAATGTCCTCGCCAGCTGCTCTGGCTTTGGCTTTTAATTCATTTACAATATTAAAAACGTAGGGAGGTAAACGACTTATTCTATGAAATTCTTGCATTAACAGTTCTTGAACAACCCAAGTATGAGTGAAATTAAAAAAAAGTAACTCTTATTACACCTAAGTAATGTAGAAAGTTACAAAAAAACAGCTTAAGTTACTGATATTAATCTTTAATGTCAAATATTAGCACTATTTAAGCTAATAATATCAGTAACTCTAGCTAAATCTTCTGGCGTATCAACTCCAGCGGGTGGCGTTTTATCAACCACACTGACCGCAATGGCTTCACCCTGCCAAAGAATTCTAAGTTGCTCTAAAGCTTCTATCGTTTCTAAGGTTGAAGATTCCCAAGCACAATAGCGCTCTAAAAAACTCACGGTATAGGCATACATACCAATATGGCGGAGATAAGCTATTTTACCGGAAGGCTCAGCACCTGAAAGCGAAAAATGATCGCGCTCCCAAGGAATGGGTGCACGACTAAAGTACAATGCATAACCCAACTTATTAAGTACCACTTTAACAGCGTTTGGATTAAATATCTCTTCGGCCTTTTCAATTTTAGCGGCTAAGGTCGCAATTCCGGCCAATTTTTGGTTGGCTAGAGCATAGGCAACTTGAGTAATTAAGTGCGGTGGAATTAAAGGTTCATCACCTTGCAAATTAACAATAATTTGATCTGCGTTCCAACCACAGAGTTTAGCAACTTCGGCAATTCGTTCTGTACCGCTTTGATGATTAGGATCGGTCATAACTACCCGAATACCTAGCGCACTGACCACTTCTTGAATTTGCACATGGTCCGTAGCCACAACAATCTCTTCAGCACCGGCTTCTTGTGCACGCTCACAAACATGCGCAATCATCGGTTTACCGGCAATATCTAATAAAGGTTTCCCTGGCAAGCGTGTCGAAGCATACCGAGCCGGAATAACGACTTTAAACGCTAAACTCATTTATATAAAACATCTGTTTCTTCAGCGCTTAAAGTCCGCGCTTCATCTTCAAGCATCACCGGGATACCATCCCTAACGGGAAAGGCTAAACGATCAGCACGGCAAATCAATTCATCTTTAACCTTGTCATAATGCAAAGAACTCTTACACAGCGGACAAGCCAAAATATCCAGTAATTTAGTATCTAACATGCTTTTCTCTTTAATAAATTTAAGAATTGTTCTGAAAACGAAGAATCAGGAACGACTTTTACCGGTAAATACCAATGCTGAGCACCAGCAAAACCCATACATTTTACGGCATCTTTTTCGGTCATGAGAACGGGTTTATCATCACCAAAAACAATCTCATTAGATTGATATTGATGATGATCAGGAAAACTGTGGGCTTTACAAGGAATACCCGCTGATTCCAATACCTTAAAAAACCGTTTCGGATTACCGATACCGGCCAGCGCATGACATTCGACATCCTTAAAGTCTGATAAGTTTTTTAAAGTACCGGTACTACAATTAACCAACTCATCACCCACTAAACGCATTGCCAACTCGTTTTCTTCATAAGCGTCGCCGTTAACTATCACAAAATCAACGCTATTTAAGCGCTCAATAGGTTCGCGTAAGGGGCCCGCGGGCAAACAATAACCATTGCCAAAACGGCGCTCACCATCAACAACAGCAATTTCTATGTCTCTATGTAAGGCATAATGCTGTAAACCATCATCAGAAATAATCAGATCACAGCCTGCTTCAGCAATTAACAGTTGTGCGGCCGCCGCGCGAATAGGGCCTACCGCAATAGGACAGCCCGTTTGTTTTGCCATTAATAAAGCTTCGTCGCCGATAAAATGCGGATCGCTGTCTGGTGTTACCCGTTGCGGCCAATCTTCTGCTTTACCCCCATAACCCCGGCTAATAATACCCGGTTTAAACCCAGACGCCTGAAGCAAATTAGCCAACCAAATGGTCAAAGGCGTCTTTCCTGTACCCCCTACAGTAATATTACCAACCACTACAACCGGGACGGAAAGTTTGTGACGCTTTAAAACACCAATACGGTATAAAAACTTTCTAAACTTAACCACATCGCTAAATAAAAACCCTAAAGGCATTAATAAAGCACCGATAAAATGGTCTTCATACCAAACATCAGTTATCCAACGCGTAAAAGTTTTTTTCATGGTGTTTATTAGATGACCTTAATCCTAGGTATTTTATCCTAAGACCTGCTTAACCTGCTTATTTTTCGGTCCTATTCCATAATAAGCAATTAAAAAAGCCAAGCCACAACAAGCTGCGGCAATGGAAAATATAAAGTTTCCACCCAACAATTCCCAATAGTGGCCACTAAAAAAACTGCCTAACACCCCACCTATACCAAAACTTAAACTATTATAAATCGCCTGCCCTTTACCCTGATGCTGTTCACCAAAGTATTGATGCACAAAATGAATAGCCACCACATGCGTCCCACCAAAAGTAGCTGCATGACACAATTGTGCCGCAATTAAAACCCATAAATGCTCAGGAAACCAAGCGATCAGTAACCACCGGACAGATGCAAGAAATAAACTGACTAATAATATAGCCCGCAAAGAAAAACGATTTAAAAGAGGCTTCATCACAATAAAAAGCACAATTTCAGCCACAACACCCAGCGCCCACAAAGACCCTATTAAAGTTGAACCATATTGATGGTGCTTTAAATAAAGTGAAAAAAACACATAATACGGAGTGTGAGAAATCTGTACCAAAATATTAACTATTAAAAAAACCAACACTGCAGGCGTTTTTAAAATAGGCAATAGTTTTAAGCTAATTGATTCTGTATTGTTTAGCTTAACTTCGGGAGTGGTTAACGTTGTCAGCGCACTTAACACTAACAAAGCTAATAAATAATAAACCAGATCTTGAATAGACCGGTGTTCAAACATCCAACCTAACACCAACACCGTAACAATAAAACCTACAGAACCCCAAAGCCTTATTTGACTATAACGATAAGCCTGGTCTTTTAAATGATAGAGCGTTATCGCCTCAAACTGCGGTAATACCGCATTCCAAAAAAAACTAAAGCTAACAATTAATACCGCAAATCCAACATACTGCTGCACCCATAAAAAACCAGCAAATAAAATAGCCGTTAGTAAGGAGGCCAATCGGATCATGCGAACACTTTTACCGGTAAAATCTGCTATCCAACCCCAGACATTAGGCGCAATAATTTTTGTACTTAACATCATTGCCGAAAGTTGCCCAATTTCGGCGGGATTAAAACCACTGTGCTTTAAATATAAACTCCAATAAGGAACAAAAGCACCCACACTAGCAAAGTAAAATAAATATAAAGCAGATAATCGCCAATAAGGAATAGACATGATAGTGTTGGGTATTAATACCCTCTAGTTAGATAGGGCAACCCAAAAGGGTTGCCCCATAAAAGCTTAACGAAGAATCGCTAACCCAGACAGAACATTTACATTTTGAGCACGATGTCGTAATAAATGATCCATTAAAACTAAAGCCATCATGGCTTCTGCAATGGGTGTTGCCCGAATACCTACACAAGGATCATGTCGCCCTTCAGTAACCACATCAATCGCTTCACCATGCACATTAATACTTTTACCCGGCAACCGTAAACTTGCCGTAGGTTTAAGGGCAATACTCGCGGTCACATTTTGCCCGCTGGATATTCCCCCTAAAATACCACCGGCATGATTACTTAAAAAACCTGCTGGGGTCATTTCGTCTCTAAATTTTGTGCCTTTGGTATCAATACAGGCAAAACCATCTCCGATCTCAACCCCTTTTACGGCATTAATACTCATCAAAGCATGAGCCAAGTCTGCATCTAAACGATCAAAAATAGGTTCACCCAAACCCGGTGGCACATTGGTAGCGACTACCTCAATTCTTGCACCGATAGATTCACCTTCTTTACGCAAGGCATCCATATAGGCTTCCATCTCAGGCACTTTATCAGCATCAGGACAAAAAAACGGATTGCTATCAATAATAGACCAGTCCAATTTTTCAATTTTAATAGGGCCCAGTTGTGACAAATACCCGCGCACCTCGATACCACAGTGTTCTTTTAAATATTTTTTAGCAATACCGCCTGCCGCAACGCGCATAGCAGTTTCTCTTGCTGAAGAACGACCACCGCCCCGGTAATCTCTAAAACCATATTTTTGCTGATAGGTATAATCGGCATGACCGGGTCTAAAAGTTTCAGCAATTTTTGAATAATCTTTAGAACGCTGATCGGTATTCTCAATGATTAAACTAATCGGTGTACCCGTGGTTTTACCTTCAAACACACCGGATAATATTTTAACTTCATCCGCCTCACGACGTTGCGTAGTATGCCTTGAGGTACCGGGTTTCCTGCGATCTAAATCTTCTTGTAAATCGGCTTCCGTTAAAGCCATTCCTGGAGGGCAACCATCAACAATACAACCAATCGCTGGACCATGACTCTCCCCAAAAGAGGTGACGGTAAAAAGTTTTCCTAATGTATTTCCTGACATATTAACCTAAAGCCGCTAAAAATAATTCGTGATAATGATCAACTTGTTCTGCTGTTAATAAGAACACACCATCTCCGCCTCTTTCAAAGGTTAACCAATAAAACGGCACATCTGGGAAAGTATCTTGTAATGTTTGGGCACTGCTACCTACTTCAACTACTAAAATGCCCTGCTCTGCTAAATACGCATTAGCATCTACCAGAATGCGTATCACTAAATCTAAACCCGTCACGCCCCCTTTAAACGCCATATCAGGTTCCAAATGATATTCTTGTGGCAACTGTTCCCATTCTTGCTGAGCGACATAAGGTGGATTGCTAACAATAATATCGTAGGGGTGAACAATTAAATCGGTAAATAAGTCTGATTGATATAAAGTCACCGAATCTTCTAATTGATGATTTTGAACATTAATCGCAGCGACAGCCAAGGCATCTGCAGATAAATCAACGGCATCGACCCAAGCCTGTGGAAAAGCATAAGCACAAGCACAGGCAATGCAAGCACTACCCGTACATAAATCTAAAATGCGCGTTACGCTCTCTTCTTCTACCCAAGGCGCAAAGCGTTGTTCAATGAGTTCGGCAATAGGTGACCTAGGCACTAATACTCTAGAATCCACATAAAAAGACAAACCCGCAAAAATAGATTCGTTGGTTAAATACGCGGCCGGAATTCTATCATTGATACGTTTATTAACTATATCAAACACAGCTTGGCGCTCTGCTAAGGTTAAAACGCAATCAAAATAGTCTTCTGATAAATTGTAAGGTTGATGCACCGTATATAAAACTAAAGCCGCCGCCTCATCCAATGCGGCAACAGTGCCTTGACCAAAACTAATTTGAGCCTGGGTAAAACGACTAGAAGCCCAACGAATATAGTCTCGCAGGGTAGAAAGAGTGGAAATTATTTCACTTGCAGGGGTTTGCATTCTAATATTTATTTAAAAATCGGAGCCAAATAAGTCTGACGATTTTAAACTAAATAAGCAAAACTGTGGCATGTTTACAGCAAAAAGCCCCACACTTTCGTGTGAGGCTTGCTTATGTTAATCGACTACTAAAACTACTTATCTATTTTAAGTGCTATAAAAGCCGGACTTCCACGACGCTGAATTAACAACGCCACTGATTTACCCACCGGAATATCTTTAATCGCTTTGTCAAAACTAGCCACATCACTAATCACAGCATTTGCGATACGTAATATGACATCACCTTGTAAAATTCCGGCATTCTTAGCTGGGCCATTTGCAACGCTTTGCACTAAAACACCACCTTTAGTAATTTGTAAGGCGTCTTTTTCTTCTGCACTTAAATCAGATACTGTTAACCCAATACGATTAGCGGCTTTAGCTTTTTCTACTTTATTAGGTTCCGCTTTACCAGCTTGATCAGGTAATAAGCCAATATCAAAGTTAACCGTTTTTTCGGAGCCTTGACGTAAGATTTTTAAAGTCGCTTTATCATGAATAGGCGTCATACCTACCATGGGTGGTAAATCACCAGACTTATCAATGGACTGACCATTAAATTCAATAATAATATCCCCAATTTGTAAGGCCGCTTTTTCTGCTGGACTGTTTGGCATCACCTTTGAAACTAATGCACCTTGCGGTTTTTTCATCCCAAATGATTCAGCAAGTTCACGCGTTACATCTTGAATTTGCACACCTAGCCAACCATGAGCTGCTTTACCACTCGCTTTAATTTGATTTACGACATTCATTACCACATCCATAGGAATAGAAAATGATAAGCCCATAAACCCACCGGTGCGGCTATATATTTGCGAATTAATACCGACAACCTGACCTTCCATATTAAACAAAGGTCCCCCTGAATTACCAGGATTAATAGCTACATCCGTTTGAATAAAGGGCACATAATTCCCACCCGGTAAACTACGACCTTTTGCACTGACAATGCCGGCAGTTACCGACTGTTCGAAACCGAAGGGCGAACCAATCGCTAATACCCATTCACCCACTTGCATTTTATTAGGATCACCAATTGTGACCGCAGGCAAATCATTCGCCTCTACTTTTAAAACTGCCACATCAGTACGCTCATCAGAACCAATCAATTTAGCAACTAATTCACGTCTATCAGTAAATTTAACAATAATTTCATCAGCATCTTTAACAACATGATGATTGGTTAATACATAACCGTCTTTAGAAATAATAAATCCAGAGCCTAATGACTGCGCATCGCCCCCATTTCCGCCATTACCCCCATCGGGATTATTGTAAAAATGCTTAAACAACTCTTCCATTTCTGGGGGCATACCCTCAGGTAATGGAGGTTGTTTTTGACCATCAGGTATTTCAGGTTTAGGTTTTTGAGTCGTACTGATATTAACAACTGCCACGCCATTGGTTTTTACCATCTCGGTAAAATCTGGCAACTGCGCCCATACAGATTGATTAAACAGAAATATTAAAAAAACACTCCAGCCTAATTTCTTTAACATAAAAACTCCATTCTTAAAGGTAAAAAAATATATAAAACAGATCACTATCTCTGGTTATACGAACTTAATTGAGTATAAGGCTGATACGATAACTCGGGGGTTGCTTTTAAACCTTCGTTATGCGCCTGCAAATAATCTTTAATTTGTTTATTGAGTGGATACTCAAAGGTTGACGAAGCAGCAGGCTGCGGCTTTGTAACCAGATTTTTTGCAACTTGCAACACGGGAGTTTGTTGAGCCCCCTGCCCCTGCTGCATAAATTTGACTGAATAGGCCGATATAATAGCCACCGTAGTTACTGAAGCGACTAAAGCCAACGATTTAAAGTATTTATGCTTAGTTTTTTGCTGCGGAATAAAATAGATGGGTTCTTGCTCTAACTGTATTTTTATCGACTCTAAAAAACCAGTGCTTGAAGCAACAGTTGATGCCGACTTGATACCGTGCCCAATTAACTGATAACGCTTTAAACAGGCTTGCAACTCTGGATCTTTTAGCAATTTCTTTTGAAACGCTAAGCGCTCATCAAACTCCAATTCATCATCAATATATAGAGATAGTTTTCGAATTAATTCTTCATTCATCAAGATCACCCTGTTATAACAAAGGATTTATCATATTATCGATTGTTGCTCGCGCTCTAAATATGCGCGAACGAACCGTACCCACGGGACAATCCATTGCCTCTGCAATTTCTTCATAACTTAAACCATCAAACTCACGTAACTCAATGGCCATACGCATTTCTTCTGGTAATGTTGCTAACGCTGTTTTAATGGTATCCATAATTTCTTGTGTTAATAGCAAGCCCTCTGGCGAGTCCAAGCCATGTAATTGCGGAGCATGCTCTATGGCTTCAGCATCTTGAATATCAACCTCTTGAGAGGCACTGCGTCTTGATCTTGCTAAGCAATAATTTTTTGCGGTATTAATCGCAATTCTATACAGCCAAGTATAAAAAGCCGCATCACCTCTAAAGCTGCCTAAAGCACGATAGGCCTTAATAAAAGACTCCTGAGCCACGTCTTGCGCCTCGGAAGGGTCCTTAATATAACCATTTACCAAATGTACTATTCTGTGCTGATATTTAAGCACCAAAAAATCAAATGCTGATTTATTACCCCCTGAACCAGCGTTACCAAATCTTCATCTGATTGTTCACTGTATTTAATATGTTGAACCACTGTCACTCTTCACAAACTAATGGACAAAAACAATTTTATAAAGTTCTTTGAAATACAAAATTGTGTTATCGCTATAAAAAGCGTTATTATCCATAATCCTGTTCCACTAAGCTACAACTCTACAACAATTATAATATATGCCCAACTCAATAAATTATGACGTTCTTATCATTGGCAGTGGTGGAGCAGGTCTTAGTTTAGCTCTTAGACTTGCAGAGCAAATCGATAACATCGCCGTTTTATCTAAATTTGCCCTCACTTCATCCAGCACCTATTATGCACAAGGCGGTATTTCTGCCGTCTTTGACGAAGGCGATTCTTTAGAATCTCATATTGCCGATACGTTAGATGCAGGAGCTGGCCTGTGTGACCCAGACATTGTAAGACTGACAGTGGCACATGGTAAAAGTTCCATTGAATGGTTATTGGCACAAGGTGTCGTGTTTACCGAAGAACAAAATTTAGCCGGAGAAATCCAATTACATTTAAATCGAGAGGGTGGACACTCGCATCGTCGTATTGTGCACTCTGCAGATGCTACGGGCAAAGCGGTATCCTTATCATTGATTGAAAGAGCGAAAGAACACAGTCATATTGCTTTATTAGAAGACCATAGTGTTATTGAATTAATCACTCAAAAACAAGAAGATTCAGATAAAAAACAAGTGATTGGTGCTTATGTTTTGGATTCTGAATCTAACCATGTTAAAACCATTAAAGCTAAGATCGTGGTATTGGCTACCGGTGGCGCTAACATGGCCTATACCTACAGCACCAACCCACACAGTTCTACGGGTGACGGCATTGCTTTAGCATGGCGAGCAGGCTGTCAAGTGAGTAATATGGAATTTATGCAATTTCATCCCACCTGCCTTTACCACCCTGAAGCCCGCAATTTTTTAATCAGTGAAGCATTACGAGGCGAAGGCGGCAAATTAGTGTTAGCTGATGGCTCGTCATTTATGCATAAATTTGATGCCCGTGGCGAATTAGCCCCCAGAGATATTGTAGCCCGAGCCATAGACCATGAAATGAAAAAACGCGGTATTGAATGTGTTTATCTGGATATAAGCCATAAACCCGCCGAGTTTATTAAAGAACACTTTCCGACCATCTATCAACAATGTCTTGAATTTGATATTGATATTACAAAACAACCTATTCCTGTTGTACCTGCGGCACATTACACCTGTGGCGGTGTGGTAACCGATAACTATGCCCGCACCGATATAGAAAATTTGTATGCCGTAGGCGAAGTAGCGTGTACTGGATTACATGGCGCAAATCGCATGGCCAGTAATTCTTTACTAGAATGTTTAGTTTTTGCAGAACGTGCTAGTGAAGACATCCTAAAAAAACTGCCACAAATCCAAATCACTTGCACGATACCCGATTGGGATGAGTCTCAGGTTAGTGATTCAGATGAAGAAGTAGTGGTTTCGCATAACTGGAATGAATTACGCCATTTTATGTGGGACTATGTCGGTATTGTAAGAACCGATAAGCGTTTGATGCGGGCACTTAACCGCGTTAAATTACTAAAAAAAGAAATTGCCGATTATTACACTAATTTTAGAGTGACTAGCGATTTATTGGAGTTACGTAATCTTGTGATTGTGGCAGAATTAATCATCCGCTGCGCTTTAGAACGTAAAGAAAGTAGAGGCCTACATTACACCTTAGATTATCCTGAAACGGATCAAAACCACCCTGCAAAAAACACAATTCTTAAACCTTAAGACATAAAAAAGCTTTAAGCATTATGCTTAAAGCTTTAACTGAGCACTAATTAATTAGTTTTACCACGGGGATACAATATTCAGAAGTACCTTTAGCGGTTACTGCACATACTCTAACGGCAAGAAAAGTACCAATCTCTAAATCTTCTATCACTGTACTAGCAGCTGGCGACATTTTAACGGTCTCCCATTCAGTTTCTAACAACGGTAAACCACCTTTATGAATTTGCCAAACATGCACACCTGGTCCATCAAGCGAAGTAGTACTTGCTTGCGCCGAGCCTGGATGAGGGCCATCAACGACTGATAAAATTGGCTTAGTTATTGGTGTCCACTCTTTACTAATATTAAAACCACTACTTAACAATTTGGTTTCATCACCATTAGCAATTTGATTAACATAATGGGCTAAAACCCGAAAGTTATTATCTACAAGTAACTCTTTGTCATGCATACTGGAGTTAGCCATGTGGCTACCATCTTGAGCCGCTATATACGCTGTTTCTAGTGCATTTATTGCTAAAGTAGCCTCTGCTAAAGGGATATAGGGAGCGACATAATACGGATTACCCGTTAATTTTGAAATAATGTTGCGATAAGAAACTATTTTTTCAGGGATTGCAAACCTAACAATATCGATTAATGCTTTAAGTATTCTCATTATCTTTTCCTTAAAAAGATGGGTTAGCAACCAGAATGTGTTGCCACTTTTAAGGATAGGATATTTCCTGAGATTTCCAAGTTTATTTCCAATAAATGACGAGAAATTTAGTTAAATTTGCCGACATTTTCTTCTATCTTGATGATATATTACAGTTATTTAATTTAAAAATAAAAACCTAAGACAGACTAATTGATTAAATACCAAACCTTTTTGCAATGCCTGTTTACAAAATTTTAACCTGACTCCACATTTTTGTAACAAGTGATTACAAGATTTTTTAACGCCCAACAATTTTGTAACACGTGCTTACAAAGTTTTTACCTGACCCCGCAATTTTGTAACAACTAGATACAAAATGTTTCAACACCTAACAATTTTGCGATGAGTGCTTACAAAGTTTTAAGAGAGCGCATCATAAATTCAGCGTCAGACTTTATAATGTTGATTTACAAATTACCAATAATTAAGCAGACATACATACTATCATGGACAAACTAACCATAGATACCTACAACCTTGAGGCAAAACAAGTCGCAAAGTTACATGCTGGTTTAACGCCAACACGTCTTTACGCATTGATAACGGCGTACTTTACAAAAAACACGCCAACACTTGATGTGGGTTGTGGAATGGGTCGCGATACATTCTGGTTAAATCAACAGGGATACCCAGCACTGGGTGTTGATGCTTCTGCAGGCATGTTAAATCAGGCCAAACAACTTTACCCAGAAGTAAAATTTATAAAAGATACCCTACCCGATCTTAAAATGCTTAACGAACAATGCTTTAAGAATATATTGTGTTCTGCTGTGTTAATGCATTTAAACCATGAAACACTAT
>CAIVAH010000233.1 GCA_903903765.1 uncultured Methylococcaceae bacterium | reverse complement strand
CACCAAAGCGATTATTATCATCATATCGCACGCCCAAAGTAGTAAAAGAGCGCTCAAATAACTTGATTTGATCTTGCAAGTAATAGCCCATAGTATTCATAGTCTTTACGGGCATAGCCGCACTGGAAGAATAACCCCAATCTGGATAATCATAACTAGCAAAACTATTTAAACTATCCGCTTCTTCTTCAACACCTAACGTCACTGTATTTGACTTATGTACATGAAAAATATTTTGATAATCTAGCTTTACCTTCTCACCTAAATTTGTCGCTAGCGAACTAAAATTATTAAATTGATCGACTGCGTTAACGTTATTGCGATCGGTTCGACTATACGCCAATCCTAAGGTTTGCTCCCATAAATCGTCAAAAAGCTTAAGATGCCCAAAGCCACGTGTGAACAATTCATTAAAAGTGCCATAATAATTTGGATCATCCGCGCCTCTACCGCCGCCATTATCCAAAGAAGTTTTACCCTCACCATAGCGTAAGGTCATTCCTAAATCAAAAGCATCATTCACTTTAAAGCCAGTACGACCACTCACATTAGTGTTTCTATAGCCATTGGGTAATACATTGCCGAGATTTTTATCAGCAGACGAAAAACCATCTGTTTCAAATCTTGAAGCATCAAAACTATAATTGACCCGCTCAGTGCCGCCGGAAATGTTACCGCCTGTTTTCCAGGTACCGTAAGAACCGCCTTCTGCAATGCCATTTAATTTAAGTTTGCCTGTCCCCTTTTTAGTGATGATATTAATCACCCCTCCAATGGCATCAGAACCAAAAACCGCACTAGCCGCGCCCCTTAAGACTTCAATTCGTTCAATATTATCCGTTTGTAAGAATGCAAAATCGAAAGCCCCCGTTGGACTGGAGGGATCATTCATTTCCACCCCGTCAATTAAGACTAAGGTATGATTTGAATTGGCCCCACGCATAAAAACTGAAGTTTGCTGACCAACACTGCCCGTGCGCACCACATCCAAACCAGGAACTGTCCGTAATGCATCTGCAACATTATTGACATTTTTATCGGCAATATCTTTTGCGGTAATTACTGTCATAGCACTGCCCACCTCATTTTCGGGGGTTTCACTACGTGTAGCTGTCACCACCATATTTGGTAGTTCTAAAACTTTATGAACTCTGAAATCTTGCGCTTGTGTATGGGAATTAAAACCCACAAGCAATAGTGACCTTATTAATATTTTTTGCATTGCATCCTCTGCGCCGCCCGCGCATAGAGTTTTAAGGATAACAAACAGAGGACAATAGAAGATGAAGCGAACGACCGCACGCATTCACTCCGCTAGACAGCCCTCCGCTGCTACGAATATGCTGACGGGCCGGTCTCCGGGCTTATAAGTGGGGTTAACCTGAATCATCACCTTCCCATGTTGATACACAGTGGCGTAACGATGCTTCTTTACTTATATACCGTTGCGGGGGCAGCGTCGGATTTGGTATTTTTACCTTACCGACTTCCCGTTTAACCATTAAACTTAAACATCCAATGGAACCTGAAAGCAACGTCTATTATAGGGTGTTATTGCTACAATGCAATGAAAGCGTGTTGATTATGTCGTTTTTAAAAACATTAATTTGGCTGACAGATACAACAAAACACCGATGAACGATTAGAAATTCTAACTTCTGTCAACGTATTATTGCAATTCAAACAAGCTTGATTTTTACGGCCATAAACTTGTAATTGTTGTTTAAAATAACCAGGCTTTCCAGCTTCATTTACAAAATCCCTTAAAGTAGTCCCACCTTGCTGAATCGCTCTACTTAAGATGTCCTTTATACTAGAGACTAGTTTCTCATATTCTATTAATGAAACTATTCCAGCATGACGCAAAGGATTGATGCCTGCCATATACAAAGCCTCATTAGCATATATATTTCCTACCCCCACCACAACAT
>CAIVAH010000232.1 GCA_903903765.1 uncultured Methylococcaceae bacterium | reverse complement strand
GCTTTAGCATCAGATGCTTTCTTTCCATTTAGAGATGGTATAGATGCCGCCGCAGAAGCAGGAATTACAGCGATTATCCAACCGGGTGGCTCAATGCGAGATAACGAAGTCATTGCCGCCGCAGATGAGCATAACATCGCTATGGTGTTTACCGGCATGCGCCATTTCAGACATTAAAAGAAAGTGAGTAATAACATGAAAGTTCTTATCGTGGGCAGTGGCGGGCGTGAACACGCCTTGGCTTGGAAAGCTAAGCAATCACCCAAAGTATCCAGTATTTATGTAGCGCCAGGTAATCCAGGTACCGCTGCAGAACAAAACATTACAAACGTAGCTATAGCCGTTGATGATATCGCTGGCTTATTGGCTTTTGCACAAGCCGAACAAATTGACCTGACTATCGTGGGCCCAGAAGTGCCCTTAGTCTTAGGCATCGTCGATCAATTTACCGCCGCCGGTATTAAATGCTTTGGCCCCACGGCAAAAGCCGCGCAATTAGAAGGCTCAAAATCCTTCTGCAAAGATTTTATGATTCGCCACAAAATCCCTACGGCAGCTTATCAATCGTTTACCGATAAAGAATCAGCAATCGCCTATATTAAACAACAAGGTGCACCTATCGTTGTTAAAGCCGATGGTTTGGCGGCAGGCAAAGGCGTTATTGTTGCCCAAACTGAAGCTGAAGCTATCGCCGCTGTTGAGGATATGCTTTCTGGTAATGTATTTGGTGAAGCAGGTAACCGTGTTGTTATAGAAGAATTTCTAGTGGGCGAAGAAGCAAGTTTTATCGTGATCGCAGACGGCAAACATGCCTTACCGATGGCGACATCACAAGATCATAAAGCGCGTGATAATGGTGATAAAGGCCCTAATACTGGTGGCATGGGCGCTTACTCCCCTGCCCCTGTCGTCACCCATGAAATTCATGACATCGTGATGCGCGATGTGATCAACCCGACCTTAAAAGGCATGGCAGAAGACGGTTTACCTTATACCGGCTTTTTATATGCGGGCTTAATGATAGGCAAAGACAATGAGATTAAAGTCTTAGAATACAACTGTCGGTTTGGTGATCCAGAAACCCAACCCATTATGATGCGCATGAAAAGCGATCTGGTTGAATTATGCAACGCAGCCTTAGAAGGTAACTTAGATATCACTAGCAGTGATTGGGATGAGCGCGCTGCATTAGGGGTGGTATTAGCGGCCGGCGGATACCCAGATGCTTACCAAAAAGGTGATGTTATCTCTGGCTTATCAACGCCTACACAAACTGATCGTAAAATATTTCAAGCTGGCACACAGCAACAAGGTGACGATGTTGTTACCTCTGGCGGGCGCGTATTATGTGCCTGTGCATTAGGGGAAACGATTCAAGAAGCTCAAACCAAAGCCTATGAATTAGCTAAAACTATTCATTGGCATAACATGTTCTATCGCACTGATATTGGCGACAAAGCCCTGTAACAGTAGCCCTGTATAGCATAAACGGTGTAGAAAAACCTCTACACCGTTTAATCAAACAACTAAATCAAAGCCCAAAACCCTAAGCAATAAAAAACTGCCTTAACACCTTGATCATATAATGATGATCAAACACCCCAGCACTTTCTCTAATGCTGTGCATCGCCCAAAGTGGATTACCAACATCAATAGAACGAATACCTAATTTAGCAGAAGTAATAGGCCCTATAGTCGTGCCACAGGCTAAATCACTGCGATGCGAATACGCTTGATAAGGCACTTCTGCTTGCGCACACCAATCTATAAATTGCGCTTGCGAAATACTCTCTGTACTGTAGCGATGGCTCGCATTAATTTTAATCACCGGGCCTTTATTCACCAACACTTTGTGATCTGGATCATACGCTAAAGGAAAACTCGGTTGATAAGCATGCGCCATATCCGCGCTAATTAAAAAACTTTTAGCCAAAGCTCGCGCATAATCTTCTGCAGAATACGCATGACTAAAAGCAATACGTTGCAAGACATCACTTAAAAAACTGCCGTCTGCACCTCTATTACTTTCACTACCAATTTCTTCATGATCAAAAAAAGCACACACCAAAGTACTATCGTTATCTAACACCGCTTCATCCAATAAAGCCAAGGTGGCCGCATGACAAGAGGCCAAATTATCTAACTGACTATCGGCATAAAACTCTTGTTCTGAGCCCCAAATAACGCCTTTTTGGGTATCGTAAACGGCTAAATCCCAAGATAATATTTTATCTTTAGCACAAGCTAACTGGTCTTGTAATAATTGCGCAAAATATTCAGCAGGCAAATAATCTTGGACTGCCGTAGCTAAAATTAACGGCAATTCCATTTGCTTATGCAACTTTAAACCTTCATCATTCACCGTTCTATTCATATGAATGGCTAAATTTGGTAAACGTAACAAGGCTTGATCAAATTTAATTAACGCACTGACGATCTGATTATCCGCATCTCTATAGTTAACGCGACCGGCTAAACTTAAATCTCGATCAGTAAAAGTCGCAATAATAGGACCGCCATACACTTCAACACCCACTCTAAACAAGCCATCAATGCTAGTAATAGGGTTAGGTTTAATTCTAAAGCCCGGCGAATCCGTATGCGCACCCACCAATTTAAAACCCGTATCTACTAACGCTTTTTTACCTTGTACAAAAGCTACAATAGAAGAATCATCACGAACCACGTAATATCGCCCACCGACCTGTAAATCCCAAGCAGCCGTTTCAGACAGTTTTACAAACTGATAGGCTATTAACTTAGTTTCTACGCTTTGTACAGCATGCCAAGGACTGGGGCTCGCATCAATAAAATCTAATAAATCTTGGACTTGCTCATGGGCACTTAACATGTTTCTTTTAAATCCAAGGCAGCTGAATTAATACAATAACGCAAACCGGTAGGCAAAGGCCCATCAGTAAAGACATGCCCTAAATGCGCATCACACACCTTACAAGTGACCTCTACTCTGCGCATACCATGACTTATATCCGCATGCTCGGCCACACTACCCTCGGGTAAATCAGACCAAAAACTTGGCCACCCAGAACCCGAATCATATTTAGTTTCAGAACTAAACAATGGATTATCACAACACACACAATGATAAATACCAGTTAGTTTGCAATCATTATAATTACCCGTAAACGGGGCCTCAGTCGCTTTTAAGCGACAAACACTAAATTGTTCGGGTGACAATTTATCTTGCCATTCAGTTTCGTTAATAGATTTTATATCTGTCATCGTCTTAATATAATTGAGTAAATTAAACGTTAAAGTCATTGCATTTTACGTCATGGCCTTAATAACGCCAAAGCGAAAGTGCAATATTGATCCCCCTACCCACCTAAGGTCATTTATTTGCAATAAAAATATGCTAATATTTAACCTCAAAAATATCTCCCCATTAACTGACATATCATTAACCCCAAAATATGACAAATAAAGTTGCCTTAATCACCGGTATTACAGGCCAAGATGGCTCTTACCTAGCTGAATTTTTATTAGAAAAAGGTTATGAAGTACACGGCATAAAACGCCGATCCTCTTTATTTAACACGCAACGTATTGATCATATTTACCAAGATCCCCACATTACGCACCCTAAGTTTCATCTCCATTATGGTGATTTAACCGATAGTTCTAACTTAACGCGTATTTTAAGCGAAACCCAACCCGACGAAGTGTATAACCT
>CAIVAH010000231.1 GCA_903903765.1 uncultured Methylococcaceae bacterium | reverse complement strand
GGCTACCCGAAGCTATACGTCTATGTGATAATAATTAGATTAGACAATTAATAGTTATTTTTATAACCTTCAGGATATTTATAATGGATGAGAATAAAAAGAAAGCGTTAGGGGCTGCTCTATCACAAATAGAGAAGCAGTTTGGTAAAGGTTCTGTTATGAGAATGGGAGATGTGGCCGCTTCTCGTGATATTGATGTGGTATCAACGGGTTCCTTGGGTTTAGATATTGCTTTAGGTTGCGGTGGTTTGCCAAGAGGGCGTGTGATTGAGATTTATGGCCCAGAATCTTCCGGTAAAACGACGCTAACCTTGCAGGTGATTGCAGAGATGCAAAAACTGGGTGGTACAGCAGCTTTCGTTGATGCTGAACATGCTTTGGATCCAAGTTACGCTGAAAAAATTGGTGTAAATGTTGATGATTTATTAGTCTCTCAACCAGATACAGGTGAACAGGCCTTAGAAATAACAGACATGCTAGTGCGTTCTGGTGCTGTCGATATAGTGGTTGTAGATTCTGTTGCTGCCTTAACACCCAAAGCAGAAATAGAAGGTGACATGGGTGACTCTCATATGGGTCTGCAAGCCCGATTAATGTCACAAGCCTTAAGAAAATTAACGGGTAATATAAAGCGCTCAAATACCTTGGTTATTTTTATTAACCAAATAAGAATGAAAATCGGCGTTATGTTTGGTAGTCCTGAAACTACAACCGGTGGAAATGCTTTAAAGTTTTATGCTTCGGTACGTTTAGATATTCGTCGTATTGGTTCTGTTAAAAAAGGTGATGAAGTTATCGGCAATGAAACACGAGTTAAAGTTGTCAAAAATAAAGTAGCACCTCCCTTTAAACAAGCAGAGTTTGAGATTCTGTATGGGGAAGGTATTTCATTTTTGGGTGAAATAGTTGATCTAGGCGTGGTTTATGGTTTTATAAATAAGTCAGGTTCTTGGTACAGTTACAACGAAGAAAAAATAGGCCAGGGTAAAGAAAATGTTAAAGCTTTCTTAAAAGAGCATCCTGAAAAAGCTAAAGAAATTGAAACTAAGATTAGAGCTGAAGCTTTTAGTAAATTGCATCCTATTACTGAAACAGTTGATATACAAGAATTAGACTTAGATGTGTGATTTTAATTTTCAAATGTAACAATGGTTGAGGTAGCATCAAATGATAGCCAGGCGCTAGCTATCAAACAATTGTGTTTTAAATTCTTAGCTAATAGAGAACATAGTAAAAAAGATTTATTGAATAAATTATTGGCCAAAGGCTTTGAGCATGATATATGCCTTCAGGTTATAGATGATTTTGCTTATGAAGGTTGGCAAAGTGATTTAAGGTTCGCAGAAAGTTATGTTCGATACCGGATTCAGAAAGGTTATGGTCCGGTTTACATAAATTACGAGTTAAAGAAACAGGGTATCAATCAATTTGATTTGGAACCTATTGTTATAAGTACCGTGAGTAGTTGGCTAGAATTAGCTGAAAAAGTTTATCTAAAGAAATATGACGATCAAGTTTGTCTAGATCGCAATGAATGGGCAAAACGCAG
>CAIVAH010000230.1 GCA_903903765.1 uncultured Methylococcaceae bacterium | reverse complement strand
TTCTCTAAATTCAGGTGGCAATTCAGAACTTCTTAGTATTGAGCCCCTGCCCACTGCAAAAGCATATTCCACAACATTATGTAATTCTCTAATATTACCTGGCCATGCATAATCCAACAAAATACGCATTGCTTGCGGATCAATTTTATCTATATGTCTATAATTTTCTGTATTATGTAGTTTTATGAAGTGCCATAGTAACAAGCTAATATCTTCTCTACGCTCACGTAAAGGGGGCAAAAATATAGGTACGACTCTTAATCGGTACATTAAATCTTCACGAAAAGTTCCTTTTTTAACTTCTTCACGTAATGAACGATGCGTTGCAGCCACAATACGTACATCAACACTAATCGATTTATCTCCACCGACGGGAATATAATTTCGTTCTTGAATGACACGGAGTAATTTAGCTTGTAACTCTAAGGGTAATTCTGCCACTTCATCTAAAAATAAAGTCCCCCCCTGTGCTCGATGAAATAAACCATGATGATCTTTTATAGCCCCTGTAAAAGCACCTCTCACGTGCCCAAATAACTCACTCTCTAAAAGACTAGTTGATAAGGCTGCACAATTTATAGCCAAAAAAGGCGCCAATCTACGTCCACTCAAATCATGAATTGCCTTAGCTACTAACTCTTTACCAGAACCGCTCTCACCTCTAACTAACACTGTAGCCGTGGTTTCAGCCGCATTTTCTATAATCTGAAAAACCGCTTGCATCGCGGGTGAACGACTAATTAACCCTTGAAAACTCTCAGAATTAGCCTGAGTCTCGTGCAACTGAGATATATTTTTAACCGTGTCCGTTAATCGAACCGCATAACCGACAATAACATCTTTGCTGTCATATAAATTCTTAACCGTTTTAACTAACTGAGTTAATGCACCCTTACTATTAACTACCGTCACTAACTCAGCCTGAGTCTCACCCCATTCATCAACAGCAAACTCTGATGGACAGACAGCCCGAATATCCGAGAACTTAAGCCCCGTTAAACCTTCAGCTGCTGGACTCCAATATAAAACCTGATTTTGATTATTTAAAAAATAAAACGCTTCGTTATCAAATAATCTAAACCACTGGAGTAACAAGTTAGATTGAGAATGACTATCCAACCAAGACAATAAAAAATCATTTGCTAACGAATGGACTGGATTCATTTATAAATAACCAAATCCAATGACATTAATTTGCTTTTTTCCAAAGCCAAACACCTACCCCAATCACACCTGCTACGAATAAAATAATTAGAATAGGATTATCATACAGAGACTCAACAATGCCACCGACCCCTTGTGCTGTTTTTTGATAATACGGACCCATACATTCCTCCTTTAAGACTGATTAGCTAATTAAAAAAAGGGTAACAGATTTACCCAACATAAACTTACCCCAAAATCACGCTTTGTCTAGGCTTTTAAAAGGGCATAAAATAACATCTACAAAAAAGCCCCTTAATAAGCGCTAAATATCACTCATCAAGAGGCTGATTTAAAACTATATTAAGAAATTTTTATTGCGGTGCGTAATGCGTTTCAATGTAGCGTTGCACAATTTCTTGAAACTCTTCAGCAATTTTATCGCCTTTAAGCGTTACCGTTTTCTCACCATCTTCATAAACGGGTGCAACAGGTGATTCACCCGTTCCCGGTAAACTAATACCAATATTTGCACTTTTACTTTCACCAGGGCCGTTAACCACACAACCCATCACGGCAACTTCCATCGTTTCTACACCCGGATATTGCGTACGCCAAATCGGCATTTGATCACGTAAATACGTTTGAATATCCATTGCTAACTTTTGGAAATAATCACTCGTTGTGCGTCCACAACCCGGGCAAGAAATAACCATCGGAGTAAATGATCTAAAACCCATCGTTTGTAAAATTTCTTGGCCTACAACCACTTCTTGCGTTCTTGCTCCACCTGGCTCAGGTGTTAAAGAAATACGAATCGTATCACCAATGCCTTGTTGCATTAAGACCGATAAAGCTGCTGCAGATGACACAATGCCTTTAGAGCCCATACCGGCCTCAGTTAAACCTAAATGCAAGGCATAATCGCAACGACTCGATAAATCTTGATAGATATTAATCAACTCTTGTACATTACTAATTTTACAAGATAGGATGATTTTATCTTTACCTAAGCCTAATTCCTCGGCTTTTGCCGCGCTTTCTAACGCAGATAACACAATGGCTTTACGCGTTACAGCCGCTAAAGGTTCAGGATACAGTAACGCTCTATTTTCATCTAATAAACGAGTTAAAACTGATTGATCTAAACTACCGCCGTTAACACCAATACGTACTGGCTTATTATATTGGACCGCAAATTCAATCATTTGCTG
>CAIVAH010000229.1 GCA_903903765.1 uncultured Methylococcaceae bacterium | reverse complement strand
TCGTAGGTGCAAGTCGTTTTAAAGGATCAAGTTTATCGGTTGCTTCAAGGCTTAAAAGTGTTTCTAGGCTGGCAATAATCGCGAGTGTTATTGCGATAATATAAACCTGTGGATTGTATAGATAACTAAAGTCCGGGAAGGTAAGAGTATTTAAAAAATCAGTTGCATGATCTAAAACCGGTAATTTAACCATGTGTTTTTCATTAACTGCCCATGCTGGTGCAAATTGTATTGTTAATAGGTTATAAGTGATTCCCCACGCTACAGCAAGTAGAGGCCCTGGAATGAGTTTTAAGAACCTTTGTTTTTTTAACCACGGTGTTTCCCATGCAATTAATAATAACAATGCTGCAGTACTGATAATAACAGCCCCTGGTGTAATGCCGTTAAACGCATCAAATAACTCAATGAAGCTGGATTCGGCTGTTTCTCGCATATAACTTTCATCGCCTTCATAGCTGGTGTCATAACCCGTTGCGTGTGGTATTTGTTTGATGATTAGAATTAAACCAATGGCTGCTAACATGCCTTTAATCACGGAAGACGGAAAAAAAGCACCAATAATCCCTGCTCTTAGATAACCAAATATTAATTGCATAATCCCAGCTAAAATACCGGCAACAAGTAAGCCTTGAAAGCTACCCAGTGTCTCAATAGCGTTAAATACAATCACTGTCAGTCCCGCGGCAGGACCAGAAACACTGAGTTGTGATCCACTTAGCCAAGAAACCACTAAACCACCGACCAAACCGGCAATTAACCCTGAAAATAAAGGTGCGCCAGATGCCATAGCAATCCCCAAACATAGGGGTAAGGCTACCAAGAAAACCACTATGCCGGCAGAAAAGTCTTGTTTTAGATGGCGCATGTAATATTGAATACGTTTATGTATCATATTAGTATCCTCTAGTTGTCATCTTCAGTTATAGTGTTGCAAAGTTCTGTTATTTACTAGTCAATACTAAAGTGTCTTCGTAAAAACAGACTGCTCCAAGATTAATGTCATGGTTGCCGCCAATAATTCCAATGCTCCCATTTAAAATCATTTCTTTTAAAATGGGGCTGTTATCCATAATGTTATTTACTGTTCTTTTAACGTTAATGGCGGCGACTTTTTCAACGAAATCTTCGTTATGTGAGTTACGATTTTCAGTAACGGTCATTTCATCATTAACAGCAGGTGCTATTTTGTTTAACAGTGTTGTTAAATTACCCATTTTTAAATGATCGCAAGCGCCTTTTATGGCGCCACATTTAGTATGTCCTAAGACGACAATGATTTTTGCACCTAATACTTTGCACCCAAACTCCATGCTGCCTAAAATATCTTCGTTAATAATATTGCCAGCAATTCTTACGCTCAGTAAATCACCTAAACCTTGATCAAAAATTAACTCCACTGAAGTACGAGAGTCTATACAGCTTAAAATGACGGCAAATGGATATTGTCCATCCGAGGTTTCATTTGCTTGTTGCAATAGGTTGCGGTTTATCTTAAGATTATTTATAAATCTTTTATTGCCTTCCTTTAATAAGTCTAGGGCCATTGCAGGTGTAATGGCGGCTTGCATTTCCTTTGTTAATGTTTTCATTTCTTAACCTTTTAGTGTGATTATTAATTTCATTTAATCTCATCTTATCTTATTCTCTTAACCTTTCAGAAACCTTTCATATCAAAATTAATTAATGAAAATTTTATTGATAGAAGATGATGCAGTACTATTAGATGGACTAATGTATACGCTTTGCAATAGTGGATATAAGGTGACGTCCGCAATGACTGGTGCTTATGCTGAAATTCTATTGTTGTCGCAAGATTTTGATTTGACTATACTTGATTTGGGTTTGCCCGATATGGATGGGCTAGATTTGTTGCGTAAATTACGGAGTCGTAAAGTTCCTATGCCCATTCTTATTCTGACTGCGCGAGATGGTATTAATGACAGAATCAATGGTATTGAACAAGGTGCCGATGATTACATGACTAAGCCCTTTGAATTAAGGGAGTTGGAAGCTAGAGTTCATGGTTTGATTCGGCGATGTTATGGTGGTTTTAGCAGTGATATTGTGATCGGGCGTCTTGTTTTAGATACGCATCATCATCAAGTTAAAGGCGATGCTGAGGTTATTAATTTGTCGCCTCGTGAGTATGGGGTTTTAGAGGTTTTGATACTTCAAGTGGGCAAGGTCGTTTCAAAAGATCGGCTTGCGCAACGATTAGCGGCAGATGGAGATGCCTTGACTGATAATGCAGTCGAAATTTATGTGCATAGATTACGAAAGCGAATTGAACCTTATGGTGC
>CAIVAH010000228.1 GCA_903903765.1 uncultured Methylococcaceae bacterium | reverse complement strand
ATGAACGAATACGTCTTCGCCACCATCAGTGGGTGCGATAAAACCAAAACCTTTAGTGTTGTTGAACCACTTTACAGTGCCTGTTGCCATTTTAAAAAACTCCTAAAAAAAATACTTACGGTTAACACAGAACTACAACATTGATAACCGGGACTTCCTCTCGCTCAATATCTATAATCTGCAGATGTAAATTGTACTGCTATTTTGCTTTAGATGCTATTTATTGAAAGGTTTTATACATTCCATCCAGTACTAAGGAGTTCGGACTCACCATCCCTATCACTTGATTGTTCTCAATTACTGGGGCTCTTACCAAATTATAATTAGCAAAAAGCCTTGAACAATAGCGTATATCCATGTCGGGATGCACACTAATAACTGGCTTATTCATAATCTCGTACACATTAACTCGATCAGGCGCTCTATCTCTAGCGAGGACATGTCTGGCTATATCACCAGAAGTAACCATGCCGTATTCGTCATTTTCATTACGTTTATTGACAATTAATACGGCTGTTTTTAGTGACTTCATTTTCTTTAGGGCATCTGCAACAGTGGCAATGCCATCAATCGTACCAAAATCCGTTTTCATCACATCTTTAACACGGATGGGCGTGTTATTAACTATCATAATTTGTCCTCGATCTCATGGGTAAGTTCTTCTACTTGGCGCATCACACCAATGGCATCTTCGACATCAATTTGAAAGGCGATACCTGTGCCTGGTTGATTGTCAAACTGAGCGACTTTGGCAATTTTTTCTAAGATATGTCGGCTGAGATGTTCTTCAACTAAGAACATTAAGACATCTCTGGGTGATTCTAACGTTAAACCAAAGAAAGTCTTTGATTGTTTGAGACCTTCTCCTCTAGCATGGTTGATAACGGTCGCCCCTTTTGCACCACTTTCGCGAGCGGCATCTAATACGGTATCGGTTTTATCATCTTCAACGAAGGCAATAATTAATTTGAAATGCATGGTAGTCCTCAGGGTGTTGATGAAAGAGAGCGCTTATTGAACCATTGCGCAATTTGTGCATAACTTAATACAGCAATAATAGGATATAAACTAGCTAAGGCGAGTAGGCCAAAACCATCTGATAGAGGGTCGCGGCCTGGAATGGTTTGGGCTAAACCAGCGCCTAGCGCAGTGACTAGCGGCACGGTGACCATGGTGGTGGTGACCGAGCCGGAATCAAAAGCAATACCGAGGATAGCTTTAGGGGTAAATAGGGTTTGTAGTGTGGCAATACTAAAGCCTGCGATAATGTAAAAATACAGCTCCGTCCCCGTTACAATCCTAAATGTGCCTAACGCTAAGCCAAAACCAAGTCCAATCCCCACTGCAATTCTTAGACCCCAAGCGCGGATAGTACCGCCCGATATTTGTTCGGCCTTAGTCGCGATCGCGAGTAAAGAGGGTTCGGCTAATGCAACGGCAAATCCTAAGCTAGCAGCGAAGATGTAAACCCATGCATATGTTTGCCATGTTGTGGTTTTATTTACAGGATTTATACCTAAAAACTCGGCTGTGGTCAGTTGGGTGGCCATTAGCTTGCCAATAGGGAATAAGGCTAAGTCTAAGCCTTCAAGAAAGATGCTGACGCCCAATAAAACAAAGATAAAGCCGGCGAAAGTTTTTCGAGCATTAGAGATAGGTTTGCGAATGACTAATAATTGAAAACCAATCAGTACTAAAAAGATTGGCATAAAGTCTCTTGCTGTTTCTAATAGTCTGATAAAAAACTGAGCTAACCAATCCATCATACGATGATGCCATAAATCATGACAAAAATGACGGGCGTTAAGGATGCAAACACAACTAAGCCAAAACCATCGGTCATGGGATTACGACCTTTAATGGCGGTAGCAAGCCCTACGCCTAATGCTGTTACCAGAGGTACTGTCAATGTTGATGTTGCAACACAACCTGAATCATAGGCAATAGCTCGGATTTCTAGTGGTGTAAAAGGTGTCATTAAAGCGATTAAAATATAGGCGTAAAACACCGGATAATAGGCAGGCCAACCACGGATAATTCTTAACACGCCAATTAAAATGGCCAAACCAACAGATATTGCAACAGTAATACGAAAACCCAGTGCGTAATTATTTTTGTCTGATGGTGAGTCGATAATAGTGGTCTTTTGGTAAGCTAATTCTGCAGCTTGTTTTGCAAGGGTGATTAAGGCTGGTTCCGCGATTGCCGCACTAAAGCCTAAGCAAAAAGCAAAACTGAGTAGCCAGAATAAACTGCCTTTTCGGGCGAAAGCATAGGCCATGGACTCACCCAGTGGAAATAGACTGAGTTCTAAGCCTTGAATAAATAGCGTTAAGCCGATCAAAACAAATAGGATGCCGAGTATAAAATGTCCTACATCGGGTATAGCTTGCCTAATGATGAGCACTTGAAAAATAATCACCACCGTTAGGATAGGTGATAGATCAAAGAAACTGTTAATTAATTGATTGATAAAGCGCTTTTTAAACATTAACCGTCCAATTTCTAAATCTATACGGATTGTATATTAAAGTGTAGGGGGGATGCTACTCAAATAAATAGATGTATATCATTAAAATAGAAATTAATATCTTTTTATATCACTTTATTTGGTTGATTCATTCATTTAAGCTACACATCAATGTTGAATTTATGACTGTTAAATTATGCAGTTTGTGAATCACCTTCTGTTTAACTTGTGATAAAGGATTATTTTAAGTGTCGTCTCCTACCATCAGGGATGTTTCTATAGCGGACTTTATGTCCGCTTTTTTTTACGAGTGAGGCTTGTTAATTATGCCATTGCAATATTTAGTTGAATATTTTAATGATCGATTAGGCAGTGAGCATCGATCTAGTGTAAGACCTTTTATCCTTGAGGATGGAAAAGTCAGTGGGATTTTTGGATCTGTCCGCGTTGATAGTATGCTTAAGCCTTTAAGACAGGCGTTAAAGCCGGATATTATTGTGGGGCATGCTGCACAGATGAGTGTGGCGACTAACAATGGGGTTCATTTGTATGTTAATGAACTTAAACCCTTAGATTCTGATCTTAATTCAGCGGAAGATGCCGAGTCGATTATTAATTTTGATCGCTTATCTCGCACTGTACATATGCTTAATTATTTAACGATAGTGCATTTAGAAGGGACGCTATTTTTAGATGTTGATCCTCGACATATTTTGGGAGTTAAGCAAGATCATGGCGCTTATTTTGAAGAAGTCATTAGGCAATGTGGGTTAGAAACAAAAAATGTGGCTATTGTATTAACGCTTAATAGCCAATATGCGCCATATTATCGAGATTTAGCAATAGGATTGGAAAACTATCGCCGTAGAGGTTATCAAATAGCCCTGAAATTTGATTATATTGTCAGAAACGTACAGACTTTTAATTTAATTGAACAAATAGGGCCGCAATATGTTATTCAATCTGCTCGGAATCTTTTGGGCCGATTACATAGTGACGAACTATTTGAGCAGTTAAGCCAGTTTAACGCTAAGATAGCTTCATTAGGTGCTAAGAGTATATTAGAGCATGTTGAAGAGAAAAAATTTGATGCGTTAGCAAGAAATTCAGGATTTGATTTGGTAGACGGAGATTACTATAATCAATCTTCAGTCGATTCTTCCGAAGATTTAAATACCAGTCAATTTGCAGTGGGTGGTCATTATTAAGAATTTTTAGTCATCATAGGGGTTAACACATGCTTATTGGATTACCTAAAGAAGTTAAAGATAACGAATATCGAGTAGGGTTAACCCCAGGTGCCGTTAAAGCGCTGACTAAAAGAGGGCATCAAGTATTAGTTCAGCAGGGTGCTGGTTTAGGTAGTGCTATTTCTGATGCCGAATATGTTGCTGCAGGGGCTGAAATAGTCGTTAGTGCTGATGAAGCTTGGGCGGCACAGATGGTGGTTAAGGTAAAAGAACCTGTTGCTGCAGAATATCAGTATTTGCGTGCGGATTTATTGTTGTTCACTTATTTGCATCTAGCTTCTGATAAGCCCTTAACTGATGCTTTATTAGCGAGCGGCACCACAGCAATAGCCTACGAAACCGTGCAAACAGCATCAGGTCAATTACCTTTATTAACACCCATGAGTGAAGTCGCTGGGCGAATGGCCACGCAAGTGGGGGCTACTTACTTACAAAAATCTCATGGCGGGCGTGGCGTGTTGATGGGGGGCGTGCCTGGTGTGGCGCCAGCGAATGTGCTGGTTTTAGGCGCTGGTATTGTCGGTACTAATGCGGCTAGAGTTGCTGTGGGTATGGGTGCTCACGTGACGGTTTTAGATATTAATCATGAGCGCTTAAAATATTTAGATGATATTTATCGTGGGCAATTACAAACTCGCATGAGTGATCAACATACGCTAGATGAATTAGTTTATCAGGCTGACTTGGTGATTGGTGCGGTGTTAATTCCTGGCGGCAGAGCGCCTTGGTTAGTCACTCGGAATATGTTGCCTAATATGCTGAAGGGTGCAGTGATTGTGGATGTTGCGGTTGATCAGGGTGGGTGTATTGAGACCACTAGACCAACGACGCACAGTCATCCCACCTATGAAATTGACGGTGTAGTGCATTATTGTGTGGCGAATATGCCGGGAGCCGTGCCTAGAACCAGTACCTTTGCGTTAAACAATCAAACCACACCTTATGTATTGCAACTAGCTGAAGAAGGCTTAGAGGCCGTGCGAAAAACTTCTGCATTGCAATACGGATTGAATATTTACAAAGGTGCCATCACCTATCCAGCTGTTGCAGAAGCTTTTAACTTAAATTACACACCAGCGCTTAAAGCCATAGAGCGCTAATCCTTTCTTTTTTATAAAGGCCTAACAGCGCTTGTTTGTTGGGTCTTGGAAAAAACTCTGTTCAGATTGTGTCATAATATTAATTCCATTGAATATTTCCCTTTTTTATGTCAAAAATTAATATAGTGTCTATTTCATATCTACCGGTTTTTTGCTTGATGAGCGCTCTCGCTGTTATCCCTAAAGTAGTCTTAAGCAATCCTTTGCCAGAAAAAGAATCCACCAGTTTTATGGTTGATCATCTTGATCCGATGGTGATTGATAACACTTTGACTTTACCTAAATTAATTGATTCTACTATGGAAAAGTTTCCTGATATGAGTTGGTTAACTTCTTTAGAAGAAGAAGCAAATGCCTTGGCTGAGCGCGGACAAAGTTGGACGGCGGGTGCGTCGCAAGTCACTTTAGGTTACCAGTCTATGTCTTCATTTAAATTAAATTACGGGACGGCAAATTTACAAATACCTTTGTGGAATATTGGCCAGCGTGATGCGCAAAAAAACCTAGCTAATAAAGCCGAAACCAGTGCCGGTTTTCAGGTAACTGATGTTAGGTTACGAGTGGCAGGTTTATTAAGAGGCGCTTTATGGGCAATTTCTCTGGCAACCATTCGACATGATCAAGCAAAAGCAGAATTGGGTCTTTCAGAGAAATTATTAGCGACCATTAAACGTCGGGTTGATTCAGGGGATTTACCTCGAGCGGATGAATTATTAGCTAAAACAGAGTTATTGCAGAAGCGCTCTGTTTTGACACAGGCCGAGGCAGAATTGATGCATGCTCGTAAACGTTACAGCACAATTACCCAAAACAACAAAATACCTGCACTGTATGAAGAGGCCTTAGCCCCTCTAAAAGAATTGGGACAGAATCACCCCAGTTTGATTGCCCTAAATAGTCAGATTGATGTTAAGCAGGCTGAGTTAGCGGCTACCAAAGCCATCGGATCTGGGCAAACTAATGTTGTGGCAGGTTTGTTAAGCGATGAAGGTACCGATGCGCGTAGTAATAAAGCCGAGTTTTTTAATGTTGGTGTTATCGTACCTTTTGGCGGCAGTGCTCATGTGCAACCACAGATAGCGGCTATTAATGTCGAGTTGAATAAATTAATTTCAGAAAGAGATCAATTGTACAGAGACTTAGAACAAGCTCATCATGAAGCTGAACATAATTTAGAAATAAATAAAGTTGAGTTAGAGAATGCTAATGAGCAAAGAAAAGTCTCAGAGCAGCTATTAAGCATGACAGAGTTAGCGTTTTCAGTCGGTGAAATTGATTTGATGGATTTATTAAAAATACAATCTCGGACATATCAAGCCATTTTAACAGCTAAAGAACGCTCTGTTATCCTGCAACGCGATAAAGCACTTTACAATCAAGCGGTGGGATTGATGCCATGAGATTAGTTATAATAGGGTTGATTTTCTTGATAAACATGACGAGTGTTTATGCTGAAAACAATCTTTCATTATCTCAAGAACAATTAGAAAATTTAGGCATTAGTTTGGGGCAGTTAGAAACAGCTAAACAAGTTACTGTTTTAAATGCGCCTGCTAAAGTAGTTATTCCCCCTGCTAATGAATATAGTGTCAGTGCTCCACAAGCTGGCTTAGTTATTAAAGTAACGGCATCAGTTGGTGATACGGTTAAAAAGGCTCAAGTGCTCGCCCAAATTAATAGTCCTGACCTATTAGCTAGTCAGCGTTTATATCTAAAAGCCTTGAATGAAGTGCAATTAAATTTGCTAGCTTATGAGCGAGATAAAAAATTAATTGCAGAGGGTGTTATTGCCGATAGACGCTGGCAAGAAACCAGTAGTCAATATAACACCTTAGTATTTGAGGCCAACGAGCTAAAACAATTGTTAGAAATTGCTGGCATGACAGGGGCTGAGATAGAGCAATTAGCTAAAACGCACCAACTCAATGGACAATTAAATGTAAGGTCGCCCATAAATGGAGTCGTTTTAGAACGAACTCTTTTAGTCGGGGAGCGAGTTAATTTGCAGGCGCCGCTCTTTAAAGTTGCTGCATTAGATGAGTTATGGTTGGAGCTTAATATTCCTCATGAACGTTTGGATACTATTAAACTGGGCGATCAGGTGTTTATCGAAGATAGTTCGGTTAGTGCCGAAGTGATCTTGATGGGGCAAAGTGTTAATCCAGATAATCAGACTATTCAAGTAAAAGCAAAGATTCGCGGCAAGCAATCTGATGTGCGAGCGGGTCAAACTATTAATACACAGATTATAAAATATTTAAATCCTCCAGCTTACAAAGTACCGAATACTGCGATTGCTCAATATGAAGGCAAGGCCTTTGTGTTTGTGCGTAATAATGCCGGTTTTATTGTTACACCTATTACGGTGTTGGGTAAAGAAGAGGACGGCGCTATTATTAAGGGCAATTTTTCAACTAATGATACTGTGGCGATTAAAGGCGCTGTCGCTCTAAAAGCTCAGTGGTTAGGTTTGGGGAGTGCGGAATAATGACCGCTCTAATTCGCTTTGCGTTGAGTCAGCGATTGTTAGTTATGATAGTCGTTTTGTTACTCTGTGGTGGTGGTTATCTAGCTTTTAAAAATATCCCTATTGATGCCTTTCCAGAAGTTTCTCCTACTCAAGTAAAAATCATTGTTAAGGCGCCAGGTATGACGCCAGAAGAAGTGGAAGCTAGGATAACCGCGCGGATAGAGGTTGAGTTATTAGGCATACCGCACCAAACCATGCTGCGGTCTATTGCCAAATATGCCTTAACGGATATTACAGTTGATTTTAAAGAAGGCACGGATATTTATTGGGCGCGTCAGCAAGTAGCGGAACGTTTAAATGGTATGTGGGTGAATTTACCTGCAGGTGTTGAAGGCGGTATCGCGCCGATGACAACGCCTTTGGGTGAAATGTTTATGTTTACTGTTGAAGGTGGCGACTTAAGCTTAATGGAGCGTCGAGACTTGCTGGATTGGGTTATTCGGCCCGCCTTAAGAACCGTCCCTGGTGTGGCGGATGTGAATTCTTTGGGTGGCTTAGTTAGAAGTTTTGAGGTTATCCCAGATAATACGCGTTTAGCAGCGCGTGGCATAGGCATTGATAAATTGCTACAAGCCTTACAAAATAACAATCGTAATGATGGCGCGGGTCGTATGATTGACGGTGAAGAGGCGTTGATTGTCCGCGCAGAGGGCCGTATTAAAGTCTTAGCCGATGTTAGTGGTATTGTGGTGGATAATCAAGCGGGCTCACCGATTACTGTAGCAGACATTGCCGAAGTAAAAATTGGATCGTTAACCCGATATGGCGCTGTTAGTAAAGATGGGCACGGCGAAGTGGTTACCGGCTTAGTGTTAAGTTTACGCGGTGCCAATGCGCGGCAAACCATTGAGGGAATAAAAACTAAATTGGCTCAAATTAGTGTGGGTTTTCCTAAGGGTGTCGAAGCAAAAGTTTTTTATGACCGGGGCAATTTAGTGGATAAGGCAGTTGAAACTGTCTTGCACGCTTTATTAGAAGCGATTGCTTTGGTTGTTATATTACTCATGTTATTTCTGGGTAATATTCGTGCCGCAGTGGTGGTCGCGTTGGCATTACCTTTAGCGGCTTTATTTACCTTTATCATGATGCATTTCATGGGCATGTCCGCCAACTTGATGAGTTTGGGCGGTTTAGCGATTGCTATTGGCATGTTGGTAGATGCAGCCGTAGTAGTGGTGGAAAATCTAATCACCCATTTAGCTCATGTTGAAAAGGCTAAGCGGCTACCTAGATTACACATGATTTATCGAGCCAGTTGTGAAGTAGCGGGTTCAGTGACCTCAGGTATTTTAATTATTATCATCGTGTTTTTACCTTTACTAACCTTACAAGGTTTAGAAGGTAAATTATTTACCCCAGTGGCCTTAACTATTGTTTTTGCTTTGAGTGGATCATTGGTGTTGTCGCTTACTGCTATTCCGGTGATTGCATCTTATCTTCTAAAAGAAGTTTCCCACGAAGAACCTTGGTTGCCTAGAAAATTACAAGCACTTTATCAACCGATGTTGTTATGGTGTTTAGCAAATAGTAAAAAGTTATTTGTGGGTGTCGGTGTTTTATTACTATTGACGTTGGCTGTTTTTACCCAGATTGGTAGTACTTTTATGCCAACCTTAGATGAAGGCGATATTATCGTGCAGGTAGAGAAACTACCCTCTATTACTTTAGATCAGTCCGTTATTTTAGATGGGCAGGTGCAAAAAAATCTGTTGAAACATATTCCAGAAATAGAAACAGTCGTTGCTCGTGTTGGGTCTGATGAATTAGGCCTGGATCCGATGGGTCTAAATGAAACCGATACTTTTTTAGTGCTTAAGCCTAAAGAACAATGGCGGATGCATAGCAAAGAAGCTTTGATAGAAGAAATTCGTAAGGTCATGGAACAAACCCCCGGTATTGCTTTTGGTTTTACGCAGCCGATTGAAATGCGGGTTTCAGAAATGTTAACAGGCACCCGAGGTGATGTTGCTGTTAAATTATTTGGCCCTGATTTAGCGGTGTTAAATCAAAAATCTCAAGAAATTACTGAGGTTTTAAAAAGTATTAGCGGTGCAAGCGATGTGTTTTCTAAGCAAAATAATGGCATGCAGTTTTTACAATTGTCGATTGATCGTTTAGCCGCTGGACGTTTGGGTTTGGATGTGGAAACCATTGAAACTTCACTGCGTGCTCAGATAGAAGGTTTAAATCTAGGTGTCGTGCAAGAAGGAATTAAACGTACCCCTTTATTATTAAGAGGTGAGAGTAATATGGCTAATTTTGACAATTTGCAGATTACCTTGCCGAGTCAACATCATATTCATCTAACTGAAATTGCAAAAATTGAAAAAGTGGAAGGTGTGGTTTCCGTTGGTCGAGAGCGCGGGCAGCGGTTTGTAGTGGTACGTAGTAATGTGCAGGATCGAGATTTAGTGGGGTTTGTAGAGGAAGCACGCAAAGCGGTAGCCGAAAAAGTAAAATTACCAATTGGCTACACTGTCGAGTTTGGTGGTCAGTTTGAAAACCAACAACGCGCGGCGGCGACTTTATCTATAGTCGTCCCCGTGGCTTTAGGATTGATCTTTCTATTATTGTTTTCTACTTTTGGCTCAGTGCGTCAAGCGGCCTTGGTGTTATCAAATATTCCTTTAGCGATGGTGGGTGGCGTGTTTGGCTTGTGGGTTTCCGGTGAATATTTGTCAGTACCGGCTTCGGTGGGTTTTATAGCGTTGTTGGGTATTGCGGTGTTAAATGGCGTGGTGATGGTGAGCTATTTTAATCAGTTAAAAGCATCGGGTATGGCTATGCTTAAAGTAGTAACCTTGGGTTCAACTAGACGGTTAAGGCCCGTGTTGATGACGGCAAGTATTGCGGCATTTGGGCTTATTCCCTTGTTATTTGCGACAGGGCCAGGCTCAGAAATTCAAAGACCTTTAGCTATCGTGGTAATTGGTGGTTTGGTATCATCAACGTTCTTAACGCTGTTTTTATTGCCTATACTTTATAAACAATTTGGTGTAGCAAAGGAGGCTGAGTAATCATGGGCAGTTCTGAATATTTGGTGACCCTTAATATTCCCCCTAGTTTAGAAGAAATGGTGGTGGATAGTCTGTTATTGTTAGAAACAGAGCATGGTTTTAGTAGCTTTGCGGTTAATGCACATCACCATGTTAACAAAGGCTTGTCTTTAGCAGAACAAGTGACTGGGCGTCAAAAACGCATTCGTTTTCAGTTGTATGTGTCTGTTGAAAAACTGCCAGATTTAATTGCTCAATTGCGAGAAGATTTCTCAGGTTCTGGTATTCAATATTGGGTGTTGCCTGTGGTGGAACACGGTGTAATTTAAACAAAAAACGGTGTTATTGACTAAACCATGTCTGATGCTATTGATCAACAATTGTTAAATAAATGGGTAGCCGCTATCTATGAGGCAGCTTTAGATGATGCCTTATGGAAATCACTATTGTACGAAATAGGTAACTTTATTGGCTCGCCAGAATCTCAGTTATTTAGTCCTCGACTTAAGCCAGGGGAGAGTTCATTTGCATTTACATCATTTGATGGAATGACTGAAGATATTTGGAAACACTATGAAGATTATTTTTGGCAACATGAATTTCGCCTTGTACAACATTAAACTTTTATAAGCCCTCTTATTCTGAATCTTTTAACGCTAACGATATTAAGCTATTGCGTTATTTAGAACCACATATACAAAGAGCGTTAAAGATTCGTTGGAAATTACAAACACAAGAGGAAGCAAAACAATTAAGAGAAGCCGCACTGGCTGAACTGTCTTCAGGCGTGTTAATTCTTAATCATAATGGACAACTGGTGTTCGCCAATCCACTGGCGGAAGACATGTTACGTTTAGGAAATAATCCTACCACGAATCATGGCAAACTTAGCAGTATTAATACCTATGATAGAAGCGCGATTGATAAAGCCATTATGAATGCGAATAATGGCTTGGGTAGTACCTTACGTACCCAACTAAAAGCCTTGTTCGCTAAAACGGGTACTAAAAACCAACGGGAATTGGTGCAGTTTTGTCTTGAAAATCCTAGTTAGAAATCTTTAGCGTGTGGTTGTAAAAACTATTTGGGGCGTTACGATTAGCTTAAAGGGCTTTACTCACTCTAAGTACATCTTTATGTTCAGTGAGGGTATCAATACTAAAATCGAGTTTGCGTAGCAAGGTTAACATAGGTAGGTTGGTTGTTAACACTTCGCCGCTAAAAACCTCCATGCCTTTATGCTTAGCAGATTTAATGAGTTCCATAAGTATTTTAGTGCCGATACCTTGGCCTTGCGCATCATCCACTACAACTAAAGCAAACTCCACCGACTTACCATCAGGGTTCATGACATAACGGCCCACACCCAACTCTTTGGGATGGCTAGGGTCTGGGTTATTAGTAAGAGCAATAAACGCCATTTCTCGATCATAATCAATTTGGGTAAAGCGCACCAGCATTTCAGGTGTCAGCTCTTGGAGTGCTTGCATAAACCTAAAGTATTTAGTGTTAGCAGACAAACGGCTATGGAAGTCCTGTTCAAGTACGGCATCTTCAGGGCGAATAGGTCGGATAGTGATATCTAGGCCATTGTTAAGCTGATGATGTTGTATAAGCTCATGTGGATACGGATGGATTGCCATATGTTGATAAGCATTAACCGATACTGAGAGTTGCGCCTTAATACGCGCATCTACCGCAATTGCACCGTGCTCATCGACAATCAAGGGATTAATATCTAGTTCTAAAAGTTCGGGTAGTTCGCTGACTAAAGTAGAAATATTGAGTAAGACTTCAATGAGCGCTGCACTATTTGCTGGTGGTAAGTTTCGGAAGGCTTTTAAGTATTTACCTGCCTTAGTTTTAGCGATCATTTGTTCAATCATATAGATATTAAGCGGCGGCAAGGCGATGGCGTTATCTTTAAAGATTTCTACCATTGTGCCACCTAAGCCAAAGCTAATGGCTGGGCCAAAGATCGGGTCTCTTACCACGCCTATCATTAACTCCCGGCCGTAAGTGCTTTTAAACATGGGTTCAACCGTCATCCCTATTTCGGTGATATCAGGTTGAACTGCTTTAATAGCGGCTGCCATTTCGGTGTAGTGTTGAGCAATGGCATCGGCGCTGTTGATGTTGAGTTTAACGCCACCAATGTCTGATTTATGGCTAAATTCCGCCATATTGATTTTTAATACGACTGGAAAGCCAATGCTTTCAGCGGCCTTAATAGCTTCTTCTGCACTGCCGACTGACAGGGTAGGGGTAACGGGGATATTAAACGCTGATAATACGGTTTTCGCTTCTTGGGCTGTTAATACTGTTCGACCGGTTGCAAGCACTGACTGAATGATACGGCGGGCTGTTTCTACATCAGGTTCTGCTTGTTCTTCTCGTGCTTTAGGAATTTGGTTGAGTAGGATTTGGTTTTCTGCGTAATTGGCTAAAAAGGCAAAGGCATCCACGGCAGTTTCTGGCGTACTAAAGTGGGCAACGTTACTATTAGTAAAAAGATTCCGACCGCTGATTACTTTGGCGCCCCCAGTCCAAGAAGCTAATACGGGTTTTATGCTGTTTTTAGCGCCGTCAATAATACATTGTGCTATTTCTGTCGGTTCAGTCATCGCTTGCGGCGTTAATATGACTAAGACACCATCAATTTGATCGTCTTTAAGACAGACTTCTAAGGCATTTTGATAACGCTCTGCCGTAGCATCACCTAGAATATCGATTGGATTGGCATGTGACCAATGCGGGGGTAACACCGCATTTAAGGCTTCAATGCTATTTGTGCTTAGTTCAGCCATTTGGATGCCCACATCTTCAGCACGGTCGGTACTCATGACGCCAGGCCCCCCCGCATTGGTAATAATCGCTAAGCGGTCTTGTTTTATGACGTAATTATTTGCTAAAACGCGAGCCGCAGAAAATAATTCGGTAATGGTATAAGCTCTTACCACACCTGCTCTGGCAATGGCGGCATCAAATACATGATCACCACCCACCATAGCGCCAGTATGTGACATAGCGGCTTTACAGCCCGCTTCATGACGACCTGATTTAATTAAAATAACCGGTTTTAAACGCGCTGCCGCTTTAAGGCCACTTAAAAATCGCCGCGCATCACGGATACCTTCGACATACATTAAAATGCCAGTCGTTTTAGGATCGGTAGCAAGATAGTCCAACACTTCGCCAAAATCGATATCAGCCGCACCGCCCATAGAAACTACGGTAGAAAAACCGATATCTTGCACTTTAGCCCAGTCTAAAATAGCGGTACAAATGGCGCCAGATTGGGAGAGCAAGGCAAGGCTACCGTCTTTAATTAGCCCATCACCAAAGGTAGCGTTCAGAAAACCGCTGGGCCTTGCTACACCCAGACAATTAGGACCCACAAACCGAATTTGATGACGGTGGGCGATATCTAAAACTTCTTGTTGCAGTCTTTTGCCTTCATCCCCTAGTTCACCAAAGCCTGCGGTGATAATAATAACTGAGTGCACGCCTTTATCAGCGCATTGTCGCATGACGCTGGGTACAGTCGGGGCAGGGGTAGCGATAACGACTAAGTCGATAAATTCAGGGATAGCATTTAAATTAGCATAGGCTTTTAAGCCTAATATTTGCTCGCGTTTATGGTTAACAGGGTAAAGCCCCCCAGAAAAACCGGCCGCTTGCATGTTAAGGAGGAGTCGGTAACCTACACTTTCTTCGCGTTCTGAGGCACCAACGATGGCAACGGATTGAGGGGTAAAGAAACGGTTTAAATAATGCGGGCCCATCGTTGCTCCTAGTTAAGCACAAAAATAAAGGTTTAAGCGGTTTCAGGTGTTATCTAGCTTAAACAATAGCATAATTTTATGACAACATTGCTATTAGTGGGGTTATGTTAGGTGCTTAACTTGAATATTGTCGGAAGCTGCTGGGCTTGCTGCTTATATGTTATTTATGAAAATGCTCCTCAGGGCATACACCTTGTCTTAAGCTAATAATTGGCCAGTTGTTTTCTGTAGCAAAGACCGTTAATTTTTCATCGGGATCCACCGCGACAGGGTGATCGACTAATTTAAGTAACGGTAAATCGTTATGAGAGTCACTATAAAAGTAACTGTTTTGCATAGTCTCGTTTGAGGTTTTGAGCCATGCTTCTAATAGTTTAACTTTGCCTTCTTGAAAACAAGGGATACCATCTACTTTGCCCGTATATTGACCATTGATAAATTCAGGGCTGCTGGCTAATAAATTTTTAATGCCGTATAGATTAACAATAGGTTCGGTTACAAACCGATTCGTAGCGGTGATAACTAATAAAGTATCGCCTTTTGCACGATGCTGGTTAATAAGTTCTTGAGCGGGAGTTAATAAAATCGGGGTAATGATGTCGCGAATAAATTGCTCACGCCATTCATAGAGTTGCTGGGTATCATTATCCGCTAAGGGTTTTAAAGAGAAACTTAAAAACTCTAAAATATCTAAGTTACCTTCTTTGTATTGCTTATAAAATTTTATATTTGCGGCTTCATAATAGGCTTTATCGACAATGCCTTGATCAACTAAAAACTGACCCCATAAGTAATCGCTATCATCGGCAATTAGGGTATTATCTAAATCAAAAATCGCTAAACTCACAATAAACCTGTTTGAATTAATTAAATGGCTAATGCTCTCTGGCATCTACGCTTTTTTTATGGAACAATGGCGCTATTATAAACAACCTGACCTAATTTGTAATTTAAGCCTTTGGCAAGATTAACTTTCGGTCAGAATAAAAACAGGTTTTAACATGATAGACTCTAAAGGATACCGGCCTAATGTCGGAATCATCCTTTGCAATGACGAGGGTCGTGTGTTTTGGGCAAAACGGATGGGAGTTAACGCTTGGCAGTTTCCGCAGGGTGGAATTAACGCTAACGAAGATCCTGAAGCAGCGATGTATCGAGAATTGTGGGAAGAAACAGGCTTACAACAACAGCATGTCGAGTTGTTGGGAAGAACGCGCTATTGGTTGCGATATCAATTGCCCGAACGCTATATTAGAAAAAGCACAGCACCTTTATGTATAGGACAAAAGCAAATTTGGTATATGTTGCGCTTAGTGGCGCAAGAATCAAATGTGCAATTTGATCATTGCGAGAAACCAGAGTTTGATAGTTGGCGCTGGGTGGATTATTGGGAGCCGCTTGAAGATGTAGTGTATTTTAAGCGTAAGGTTTATCAAAAGGCTATGACGGAGTTGGGTGCTATTTTAGCTTTAGATTCGGTACCTGTTAGTCCAAGAAGCTATTTAGCAAAACCACCTAAACCCAATTTATCTAAACAGTCAAATAAATAGGTTTAGTTGATATTGATTAACTGCTTGGATTTTTCGCCTGCTTGTTCTTTAACGAGTTTAGGCACTAAATAGCCAGGTAGGCGGATTTGTAGTGCCTTAATAAGCGCTATGCCTGTTGCCTCGGGTACCTCAAAATGGCCGGTACCTGAGGCTTTGTCTAATAGATGTAAGTAATAGGGTATAACGCCGAGTTCAAATAGTTCTTCGCTTAATTTACATAGTACCTCTGCATTATCATTAACCCCTTTTAGTAACACCGCTTGGTTAAATAAAGTAAAGCCTTCTGACTTTAATTGTATTAAGGCAGTTTTAACGCGGGTATTGATTTCGTTTGCATGGTTACAGTGCACAATTAATACAATTTGTTTACCGCAGTCATGCAAAGTATTAATGAGTTCTTGGGTAATTCTGGCGGGTAAAACTATCGGTAAGCGTGAGTGAATGCGGATGCGTTTTAGATGGTTGATGGTGCTTAATTTTTGAATTAAAGTGTTTAAGCGCGTATCACTTAAAGTTAATGGATCACCGCCGCTTAGAATAACTTCAGTTATTTCGGGTTGTTTGGCGATGTACTCAATACTGGCATTTTCACTGTGTTTATTGAGTTGGAGTTCACCATAAGGGAAATTACGTCTAAAACAATAGCGACAATTTATGGCACAACTGCCCGTGTTAATTAATAAGGTTCTGCCATGATATTTATGGAGCACGCCAGTTTGAATTGCAGAGGGCAGATCCCCAACCGGATCGCTACTAAAACCGGGATAAAGTTGTAGTTCATCATTTATAGGTAAGATTTGCCGTAATAAGGGGTCATTGATATCGCCTTTTTTTATGCTGGCGGCAAAGCTTAATGGTACTCGCAATGGAAAGTTGCTTGCGGCTGCTAAAGAGACGGGTAAGTCTTTTATTTCTAAGTGTAAATATTTACATAGGTCGTCTATTGAACTGAACGCTTCAGCAAGTTGTTGTTGCCAGTTTTTATTAAAATGCGCTGTTTCGTTCAATGAATTTAACATGAAAGGGTTATTTAAAGTTTCTATCAAGGGTTAGCCTCCATTATAATGGCTATGTTTTATATTGTTTGTCATCTTGAGGATAAAATGGCCATTTACAGTACCAATGAGTTTAAATCAGGGTTAAAAGTCATGTTAGACAATGACCCTTGTGCAATTATCGAAAACGAATTTGTTAAGCCGGGTAAAGGCCAAGCCTTTAATCGCGTTAAAATTAGAAATCTTAAAACCGGTCGAGTTATAGAGCGCACGTTTAAATCAGGTGACTCACTTGAGAGTGCGGACGTTATTGATGTTGAAATGCAATATTTATATAACGATGGTGAGTATCGTCACTTTATGACTCCTGAAAGCTTTGAACAGTATCAATGCGATGCTAAAGCTGTGGGCGATGCGAGCAAATGGTTAAAAGATCAAGATATGTGTACCGTCACTTTGTGGAATGATGCTCCTTTGTCTGTTACACCGGCTAATTTTGTGGAATTAACGATTGTAGAAACTGATCCGGGCGTGCGAGGTGATACTTCTGGCGGCGGTGGAAAACCAGCTACGCTAGATACGGGTGCGGTGGTGCGAGTGCCATTATTTGTGCAACAAGGTGAAGTAATTAAAGTTGATACACGTACGGGTGAATATATTTCTCGTGTTAAAGACTAGTGCAAAGTGCTTGGCAGCCCACAGCTAGTCTTGATTCCTTACGTTTAAGAGCAGAAGTCCTCCGTAAAATCAGACAATTCTTTTTTGAAAGGGATGTGTTGGAGGTTGAAACTCCAATAGTGGGGCAAAGTTGTGGTACAGATCCACATTTGGATTTTTTTACCACAACTTATGACTTAGCCACAGTAGACCAAACCTTATTTTTGCAGACTTCACCAGAGTTTGCGATGAAGCGTTTATTATGCGCTGGGTCTGGATCTATTTATCAAATTTGTAAAGCCTTTCGCAATGGTGAGGCAGGACGTTATCATAATCCTGAGTTTACGATGCTGGAATGGTATCAGTTAGGTTATGGTTTAGACGATTTAATGGCAGAGGTTGCCGATTTGCTTGACTATTTGACTGCCGGTTATTTGAATTTACAGGCAACTCAGCGCTTAAACTATCAGGATGTGTTTTTTAATATAACGGGCCTAAATCCCTTTGTATTTACCATTGAGCAATATGAGGCTTTTGCGCTGGCTAATCATCAACCCGAAGCGCTAAGTCTATGTGGGCATGACCATAATTTATGGTTAGATTTTATTTTTAGCCACCATGTTCAACCCACACTAGGACAGTCTAGGTTTTGTTTGGTGTATGGCTATCCTGCTAGTCAATCTTCATTGGCGCGTATTAATACTAGCAATCCTAATACAGTTGATCGTGTTGAAGTGTTTATTGAGGGCGTTGAATTGGGTAATGGTTATTATGAGTTGCAAGATCCTATAGAACAAAGTTTACGTTTTGATGCAGAAATAAATGGAAGAAATGTGACTGGTCGACCTGCAGTGGTTAAGGACGCGCGACTAATTTCTGCATTAGAGTTTGGTTTACCAGAATGTGCTGGAATCGCTATTGGTTTAGATCGATTATTAATGATTTTAACTCATAGTAAACATATTGAAGATGTGCTTAGTTTTTCGATAACTAGGGCCTAAGACGCTTTATAAATAGTTATGTTATAATCCTAGCGTTTTTTATTATTTAGATCTTCTGGATCTCTTTTGCCGCTTAAATGAAATCAAATATTTATTCTTGTTTGTTATTGCTCGGGTTGTTGCTCTCGTGTGGAGTTAGAGCCGAAGAAGAGTTTGTTGTTAGAGATATTCAAGTTAAAGGTCTGCAACGAATTTCTTTGGGTACAGTGTTTAGTTATTTGCCTGTTAACGTAGGTGAGAAGTTTTCTTTAGATAATGTTACCCCTGCGATTAAAGCCTTATTTAAAACCGGCTTTTTTAAGGATGTCGCTTTAGAACGAGAAGGATCTACCTTGATCGTTAGGGTGGTTGAAAGACCGTCAATTGCAAAAATTATTTTTGAAGGCAATAAAGATTTAAGTAAAGATGATTTGACCAAGGCTTTAGATAAAATTGGTTTGTCAGAAGGTAAGATATTTGATCGTCAAATATTGGATAAAGTCGAGCAAGAGTTAACTCGCCAGTATCTAAGTCATGGTAAATACGGTTTAAAGATTAAAATTGATGTGGCTGATCTTACGCGTAATAGGGTCGGTATTAATATTAAAATTTCAGAAGGTCGTGTGACGAAGATTAAGCAAATTAATATCGTTGGTAATCACGCTTTTGAAGAAAAAGAATTGCTTGGCAAGTTTGAATTGAGTACATCTAACTTATTATCTTTTTATACTAAGAATGATCAATATTCTAAACAAAAGTTAGCTGCCGATTTAGAAACTTTACGATCTTATTATTTAGACAGAGGCTATATCAATTTTTCAGTTGAGTCGACTCAAGTGGCTATTACACCTGATAAAAAAGATATTTATGTCACTGTCAATGTTAAGGAAGGTGAAGTTTTTTCTGTATCAAAAGTTAAGTTGGCAGGCAATTTAGTGGTTCCCTCGGCAGAATTAATTAAATTAGTAGGTATTGGGCCTGGTGAAATTTTTTCTAGAAAAAGCGCAACAGAAACGTCAAAAGCCATTCAGGATCGATTGGGTGATGAAGGTTATGCTTTTGCTAACGTAAACATGGTTCCTGAAATCAATGAGCGTCAAAAAACGGTAGAGATGTCTTTCTTTGTCGACCCGGGTAAGCGCGTTTATGTTCATCGCGTAAATTTTGTGGGTAATTCTAAAACGCGTGATGAGGTTTTGCGTCGTGAAATGAGGCAAATGGAGGCCACTTGGGCATCAAGCTCAAAGATTGAAAGATCAAAAACCCGCTTAGAACGCTTAGGTTTTTTTGAAAGTGTTAATGTCGAAACGCCACCAGTTGTTGGTTCTTCAGATCAAATAGATGTGAATTACACGGTAGTAGAAAAGTCCTCAGGTAATTTGTCGGCGGGTGTGGGCTTTTCTCAGGTACAAGGTATCGTACTGAATGCTAACATTGCCCAAGATAACGTATTTGGATCGGGTAAGCGCGTTAATCTTGCTTTTAACAACAGTAGTTATATTACCAGTTATCAGTTTGGCTTTTCTAATCCTTACTTTACAACTGATGGCGTGAGTCAAGGATATAACTTAGGTTATACCAAGAGAAATGCCGGTCAAATTAACATCGCCAACTACAACACCAGTATCATGAATGCGGGTATTAATTTTGGTATTCCTTTGAATGAATTTGACCAAGTGCGTTTTGATACTGATGTTAAACATACTTCTTTGTCTACGACCTTGTATTCATCTAAGCAAATTTATGATTTTACTACGACGCAAGGAGATTCATTTTTAACCTATAGTCAGGGCGTGAGTTGGGTCCATGATACTTTTAATCGTGCCATGTTTCCAAATAGTGGGGCACAACAACGCTTATCAGGTTTAGCAACAATTCCTGGTAGTGATTTGGAATACTTTAAAGTCGGTTATCGACAACAGCGTTACTTTCCTTTATCCAAAGATTTTACGTTTAAATTAAATGGTGAAGTAGGGTATGCGAATGGTTATGGCAGCACAAATTCTCTACCTTTCTTTGAAAACTATTTCATGGGTGGATCAGGTTCAGTAAGGGGCTTTAAGAATAATACGATGGGGCCAAGAGATTCTAATGGTTATCCTATTGGCGGGTCTGTTAAGTTTATTGGTAATGCGGAATTGTTTTTTCCAGTCCCTTTTATGGCTGAGACAAAATCAGTGCGTTTAGGTACATTTCTAGATGCGGGTGCGTTGAATAATAGCCTAACTTTTGATAACTTTAAATATTCTGCTGGAGTTTCTGGTGAGTGGTTGTCCCCCTTCGGAGCCTTGTCGGTAAGTGCCGCTTATCCACTCAATAGAGGAAGTTATACTTATGATCGTTATAATCCAAATGGACCTAGTCCAGTGACAGTATCAGATCCAGTTAGTGCAAAAGATCAAACCCAATTCTTTCAATTTAATTTTGGACAAAACTTCTAATACAACTTATTTTTGATTATAAGACTTATCCTCTATAATCTTTTTTATATTGCTTGCTATCACTTTTTTTAACAATAACCCGAGAACTATTTAACCATGAAAAAGAAAATTGCTTTATTTTTAGGCCTTTTGTTTGCTGCTAACATCAGTTATGCCGATTTAAAAATTGGTTTTGTAAATATACCTGCTGTACTTGAAAAAGCCCCACAAGCAGAAAAAGCTAAAAAACGATTGGAAGAAAAGTTTTCTCCAAGAGATAAGCAATTAGTTGCTCAAGGTAAAGAAATCCAAACGATGGAAGAAAGATTGGCTAAAGATGCGTCGACTATGAGTGAGTCAGTTAAAGCGAATTTAGAGCGCGATATTTTGAACAAAAAACGTGACGCTAAAAGATCTCAACAAGAGTTTAGTGAAGATTTTAATGCTAGTCGAAATGAAGAATTAGGTAAATTACAACGTCGTATTGTTGAAGCAGTTAGAACAATTGCTAAAGACGATGGTTACGATTTATTATTAACTGATGGTGTGATTTATGCAAAAGATCAGTTTGATATTACCGCACAAGTGCAAACAAAATTAGCCACAATGCCTGAATAAGATCAAATATAAACACATGTCTATCACATTAGATATATTACAAATACAAGCATTTTTGCCGCATCGTTACCCTTTTTTATTGGTTGATAAGGTTATTGAGTGCGAACCTGGTAAACGTTTGCTGGGCGTAAAAAATGTCACGTATAACGAGCCATTTTTTCAAGGGCATTTCCCACAAAAACCTATTATGCCTGGTGTATTGATTTTGGAAGCCTTAGCTCAAACTACGGGTTTATTGGCTTCTGAAACTGCAGGTGATGAATTAGCCGGAATGATTTATTATCTTGTCGGTATTGATAAGGCAAAATTTAAACGGCCTGTGGTGCCCGGTGATCAATTGATGTTGGAATCAAAATACGTCAAGAGTAAACGCAATATTTGGGCTTTTGAATGTGTGGCTGAGGTCGATGGGGAATTTGTGGCTAGTGCAGAAATTAGATGTGCGGCGGTGGTCGATTGAGTTTAATACATCCAACAGCGATTATTGATAAGCATGCTGAAATAGCCACTAATGCTTCAGTAGGCGCTTTCGCCGTTATTGGCGCGGGTGTAAAAATTGGTTCTGGTACGATTGTCGGTCCACATGTGGTGATCAATGGGCCGACTGTTATCGGTATCGATAATCATATCTATCAGTTTTGTTCTATTGGTGAAGATCCGCAAGATAAGAAGTATGCTGCTGAGATAACGCGATTAGAAATTGGTGATAGAAATGTCATACGAGAGTTTACTTCGATGCATCGAGGTACGGTTCAAGATAAAAGCCTGACTAAGATTGGTTGTGATAATTTATTTATGGCTTATACTCATGTCGCTCATGATTGTATCATTGGTGATCATGTGATTATGGCGAATGGCGCATCTTTGGCTGGGCATGTGCATCTAAACAGTCATGCTATTTTGGGTGGTTTTACTTTAGTCCATCAATTTACTCAAGTAGGTCAATATAGTTTTGCTGCCATGGGTAGTGCTATTACGCAAGATATTCCCCCTTTTGTAATGGTAGGTGGTAAACCTACACGTCCACATGGTATTAACTCTGTGGGTATGGAACGCAAAGGAATCACACCTGAAGATATTCGACTCATTAGAAACGCTTATAAAATTATTTATAAAATGAATCTGCGTTTAGAAGATGCTATTGAGAAGATTGAAGAAATGGCCGGTGAAAGTCAGCATGTTTCGGATTTGGTAAGCTTTTTAAGAAATGTCACTCGGGGTATCTTGAGATAGTCTCTGAAACGATTTTATCTGGTAATTTTATCGCCGGTGTTGATGAAGCGGGTCGAGGCCCTTTAGCCGGGCCTGTAGTCGCAGCAGCAGTTATCTTAGATCCCAATACATCCATTGAGGGTCTGGCCGATTCAAAAAAACTCAGTGAGCGTAAGCGTGATAGTCTTTTTGAGATCATTAAATTTAATAGTCTTAGTTGGTCGATTGCGCTGGCAAGTGTTGAAGAGATTGATCAAATCAATATATTGCAAGCCACGATGTTGGCCATGCAGCGTGCTGTAGAAGGCTTAACAGTGCACCCCGATGTGGTTTTGGTGGATGGTAATCATCTACCAAAATTGATAATGCCTGCTCAGGCTATCATTAAAGGCGATAGTAAAATTAAAGCCATCAGTGCGGCGTCAATATTAGCTAAGGTAGCCCGTGATAGGATAATGTTAGATCTTGCTGAATCTTATCCGCATTTTTCATTTAAGCAGCATAAAGGTTATGGTACTCAACAGCATATAGCTGAGATTACTGAGTATGGTGTTTTAGATATCCATCGAAAATCATTTAATCCTATACGCACAATGTTATTAAAATGACAGTGCATATTTTTAAGTATTTACACAACGGTAAGTGGTGGTTCTTCCATCAGGGCGATTTGTTCGCGTAGTTCAATTATTCTGTCTTGCCAGTAGCGAGCAGAATTAAACCATGGGAAAGCCATTGGAAATGCTGGGTCATTCCAGCGTTTTGCTATCCATGCAGAATAATGAATTAGGCGTAATGTCCTTAAGGCTTCAAGTAGATGTAGTTCGCGGGTATTAAAGTTAAAAAATGTTTGATACCCAGTTAATAAATGCTCCAATTGCTGAGTCATTTCATCTCTGTCGCCTGATAATAACATCCATAAATCTTGAGTAGCCGGCCCCATTCGGCAATCATCGAAATCAACAAAGTGTGGTCCAAAATCCGTCCATAAAATATTACCCGGATAACAATCTCCATGTAATCTTATGCTATTAAACTGTCCAGCACGTGTAAAGCAATTCTTGATACAGGTCATTGCATGATTTGTAACGCCTTGGTAGGTGTTTTTAAGCTCATTAGGGATGCAATGATTGGCTAAGAGATAATCAATGGATTTCGTACCAAAAGTTGTAATATTGAGGGTGGGTCGGTTTTTAAAGGGTTTTAAAGCCCCTATCGCATGAATACGACCAAGAAAGCGCCCCATCCATTCAAGCTTTTCAGCGTTATCGAGTTCTGGTACGCGCCCACCTTGTTTGGGGAATACAGAAAATCTAAAGCCATGTCTTTCAATTAATGTTTGTTCATTATTAAATTTAATTGCAGGCACCACCGGTATTTCATTGTCGGCAAGTTCTTGGATGAACTGGTGCTCTTCTAAAATAGCGGCATCAGTCCAACGGTTTGGGCGATAAAATTTGGCAATGACAGATGGAGATTGGTCTAATCCAATTTGATAGACACGATTTTCATAGCTATTAAGTGCTAATAAATGTCCATCACAAACATAACCCAGGCTTTCAAGAGCACTTAAAACAAGGTCTGGACTTAGTTCAGAAAACGGGGTTAGGTTATTACTCATGACGTTGTTTAAGAGGGTTTTCCGGTTGGTCCAGGTCCATTAACGTCTGCAGGATCTCCTTCATAAGGTGTGGCGTAGTTACAGTCCTTTTGCGGGCATACTTTCTCCACTCCGCGTCTTTTAGTTTCTTTTACGGTTAAAATGGGCCATGAGCACTGTGGACAACTCTCTTTGATAGGGTTATTCCATAGAGCATAATCACATTTAGGGTAACCCGCACAGGAATAAAAGATTTTTCCATTACGAGACTTGCGTTTTAGAATAGTATCTTTTTTACATTGAGGACACTCAACGGTTGTGTCCATTGGTTTTTCAAGTGGTTCAATATGTTTACATTTAGGATAAGCACTACACCCAATGAACTTCCCGTATTTGCCTGTTTTAAAGACTAGTGGTGACTCACATGCAGGACATGAGCGACCTTCGATAACTTCTGGTTCGTCAGTACCTGCGCCATCTTCATTGAGATTTCTTGTGTAAGAACATTCTGGGTAATGGGTGCAACCGATAAATCTGCCGTTTCTACCTAAGCGGATGGATAAAGGGCTGTTACATTCTGGACATTTTTCATCTATAGCTTCTTGGGTGACATCTTTACGTTGCACAGTAGCTTCTTTGTCATGAATCGTATCATTAAAAGGTTTCCAAAAAGCATGCATTAAAGGAATCCAATCCTTTTCACCACGAGATACAGCATCAAGCTCATCTTCTAAGTTAGCAGTAAAGTCATAATCTACGTATTTAGTAAAATGTTCAGTTAAAAACTTATTTACAATTCGACCCACGTCAGTTGGGTTAAATCGTTTGTTATCTAAGGTGACGTATTCGCGGTTTTGGAGAGTCGAAATAATAGATGCATACGTTGATGGGCGACCAATGCCATGTTCTTCTAGGGATTTTACTAAACTAGCTTCTCCGTAACGTGGTGGAGGTTCGGTAAAGTGTTGATCGGTAATAATTTCATTAAGTGGTACAGGTCTGCCTTCTTCTAATGGAGGTAAAAAGCTTTCTTTATCATCACTTTCTTTACTATCATCTTTACCTTCCAAATAAACAGACATAAAGCCAGGAGTCGCAATAGTAGATCCAGTCGCTCTAAAGACATGTTTTCCGTTGTCGCAAGATAGATCTATGGCAACCATATTGAGAGTGGCATGTATCATTTGACAAGCGATAGTACGTTTCCAAATAAGATCATATAATTTGTATTGCTCAATACTGAGATAATCTTTTATTTGATTTGGTAAATGGCGAGGCGACGTGGGTCTAATTGCTTCATGTGCTTCTTGCGCATTCTTTGATTTAGTTTTAAAGAGTCTAGGCTCTTCAGGCACATTTTCTGGGCCAAACTTTTCGGAAATTAGTTGCCGAATTTCTTCTACCGCCTCTATAGATAAGTTAACAGAATCGGTACGCATATAGGTAATTAAACCTTGTGTTTCTCCACCAATATCAATACCTTCATAGAGTTGCTGGGCTACTATCATGGTACGTTTAGTGGTGAAGCCAAGTTTACGAGCAGCTTCTTGTTGCAATGTAGATGTAATGAAAGGTGGGGCAGGATTACGTTTTTGTTGTTTCTTTTCTAGTTTACTAACCAGCAGTTGACCATCTGCCGCATCAAGTAATACCTTCTGCATTTTTTCTGCGAGTTCAGCATCAGTAATACTAAACTGGCTGATTTTTTCATTATTAAATTGGGTTAATTTAGCTTTAAAGTTTTGTTCATGTGCCGTTAATGCGGCATCTACAGTCCAATATTCTCGACTTTGAAAGGCTTCAATTTCTAACTCTCTTTCAACGATCATACGTAAGGCAGGACTTTGTACCCGTCCTGCAGATAAACCTCGGCGTATTTTTTTCCAAAGTAATGGTGATAGATTAAATCCGACCAGATAATCTAATGCGCGGCGAGCTTGTTGAGCATTGATTAAATTAATAGCGAGTTCTTCTGGGTTAGCAATGGCCTCAGTTACGGCTTTTTTGGTAATTTCATGAAAAACAACGCGATGTACGGCTTTATCTTTGATAAGTTTTTTGTCTTTTAATAGTTCAAGTAGATGCCAAGAAATGGCCTCGCCTTCTCTATCAGGGTCGGTTGCTAGATATAAGGTATCCGCAGTTTTAAGTGCTTTACTAATAGCCTGAACATGTCGTTGGTTACGATCTATTATTTCGTATTTCATAGCAAAATCATTGTTAGGATCAACAGCACCTTCTTTAGGGATTAAGTCTCTAACGTGACCATAAGAAGCTAAAACATGAAAATCTTTTCCTAGATATTTCTCTATAGTTTTTGCTTTTGCAGGAGATTCAACAATGACAAGGTTTTTACTCATTTTAGTATGCAAATATTAAGTGTTAATTTAAATAAGTGGGTATAAGGTCATAGACAATATCTTCCATTTTAGAAAAAGCTATTTCTTCATCAGGTTGACTCAATAAAACCATTAAAATTATCCATTTTAGTTTTTCCATGGATATATTTTCTTCGTCTAAAGCCATAACTCTGTCAATTACAATTTCTCTGTTAAAGGGATTTAATACATTATGTTGTTCAAGAAAAATAATTAAATTACGACATTCAATATCAAGCTTAAGTATTTCCTCAGAACAGAAAATGCGGAAAGTTGCTGACGTTGTCTCTTTAATGGTTGTCTCAAGAGATAAAGAGTCTATCCAGTCAAATGCTTTATTGACTTGGTATGACTCAAAGCCTACTTCAACTAATTCACTATGTATGACATCAATATCAGGAGGTAATTGTGCTTCACCTTCCATATAATTTTCAAACAAATACATCAGCACATCAAAAATATTTTCTTTCATAATAATGAATATGATTATTTTATTCTCATATAGCAACCACCCGCTGTGGCTTCCAAATAACCCTGTAGCTCAAGAATGAGTAACATAGATGAAATAATTTCAGCTGAATTGCCGGTTATTTGCACTAAATTATCTACGGAAGTTGGGCTAAATTGGACATGATTCAATAATGTTTGTTGCTCTAGGTCAAGT
>CAIVAH010000227.1 GCA_903903765.1 uncultured Methylococcaceae bacterium | reverse complement strand
CCTTTAGCGACATCATTTTTACCAGTTAGAGCTAATGCGGTTGTATTGCCTTTAGCCGCCGCTTTTTCGTACCACTGGTTCGCTTGCTTAACGTCGTTTTTAACACCTAAACCTCGCTCATACATAGCAGCAACAATCATTTCTGCTTCAACATTACCTTGCTGAGCCGACTTTAAAAACCACTCGAAAGCCTGATGCTCATCCTTATCTACTTCAGTACCCAACAAATACATCGCACCTAACTTAGCTTGAGCTTTGCTATCACCTTGTTCTGCTGATTTATGCACATTAATAGGTGGTGTAGTATCTTCTGCTATTGCCGGTACGGTAATCAACACAGAAACCATTACTAACGCTTTAAAAAAATTAAGCATTATTAACTCCAGAAGAAATCACGGTTAAGCCACCCATATAAGGAAGCAATGCTTCAGGAATACGCACATTACCTTGTGCATCTTGATAATTCTCCATCACTGCAATTAAGGTTCTTCCTGCCGCTAAACCAGAACCATTAAGCGTATGGACTAATTCAGGTTTACCTGTTTCAGGGTTACGCCAGCGGGCTTGCAAACGCCGCGCTTGAAAGTCTTTAAAATTACTGCAAGAAGAAATCTCCCGATAAGCCCCCTGCCCTGGCAACCACACTTCTAGATCATAGGTTTTAGCCGATGAAAAGCCGGTATCACCCGCACATAACAACATCTTGCGATAAGGTAAATTTAATATCTTTAAAATATTTTCAGCATGTGCGGTTAAATCCTCATGCGCTTGCTCTGAATCTTCGGGTTTAACGATTTGTACCAATTCAACCTTTTCAAATTGATGCTGGCGAATCATGCCTCTTACATCACGACCATAAGCTCCTGCCTCACTTCTAAAACACGGACTATGACACACATATTTTAGCGGCAAATCTTTCGCTTCAATAATATCGTCTCTTACCCGGTTAGTAACAGGTACCTCAGCAGTAGGAATTAAATATAACTTTGGATCATCACTGGCTTTAAACAAATCCGCCTCAAACTTAGGCAACTGCCCTGTACCACGCAAACTTTCGGCATTGACTAAAAACGGCACATACGTTTCTTCGTAACCATGATCTGCAACATGAGTATCTAACATTAACTGAATAATTGCGCGTTGCAATCTAGCCAAAGGCCCACTTAATACCACAAACCGACTCGCCGCAATCTTTACACCTAATTCAAAATCAATACCTTTTAAAGCCGTGCCCAAATCCACATGATCTTTAGGTTCAAAATCAAATACAGGTACATCACCCCAACGCGATAACTCCACATTCAACTCTTCAGATTTGCCATCAGGTACGCTTAAATCTAAAATATTGGGGACCGCCTCCATAATAGCTTCCATCTCTGCTTGTATAGCAGACAACTCCGCTTCAGCGGCACTTAAAGCATGCCCCAAATATTGAACCTGATCTAATAAAGGTTGAACATCCTCACCCTTTGCTTTAGCTTGACCTATCGCTTTGGAGCGACTATTTCTTTCATTTTGTAATTCTTGAGTCTTAACTTGCACCGACTTTCTTTTGGTTTCTAATGCCACATAAGCAGGCGCATCAAAATTAAATGAGCGACGAGCTAACTGTTCAGTCACAAAATCAAGTTCAGTTCTAAATAATCGAGGGTCTAGCATGACGATGTCTTACCTTGTATTAGTAATGTTCCTATGGAACCATAAATGAATAATTAAACTGTTTAAACTCTTAAGCCTTAACGCTATCTTTTAAAACGACTTTACTTAATGCCGGTAAAACCACAAAAGTACAAGTCATAATCCAAAAGATACCAATCGTAATCACCAAACCCATACTCGCTATACCTTGATGACTAGAAAAAGCTAAACCACCAAAACTTGAAGCCGTGGTTAACGCCCCATAAAACATAGCTCTGGCCGTACTCGATTGATAGATATTTTGTTCTTCAGATAAAGAGTGATGTAACTTTTCTACCATATGAATACCGTTATCCACCCCTAAGCCCAACAGCAGCGGTAAAGCAATAATATTGGCATAATTAATCGGCGTATTAGTAATCACCGTACTCGCCATCGTAAACAAGCCAGCCAATATTAATGGCGTCATCACCAACAAAGTATCGATAAAATTACGCCTAATGCCATACAACAACAAGGCAATCACCACTAACGCAATAGTAATAGCTTTCTGGAAAGAATAAACCACCTCTTTCATAGACTCCCAATAAATCACCGGCAAATCCGTCGCATTAGGCGCAATCGCTTGCACATCTGAAATAAACTCTTGCAAATTAGCCAAATCAATCAAATCTTTTTTAGGAAAAATCTGAATACGATAAGTACCTTCTTTACTTAACCATCTAATTTTAAAATCAGCGGGCAGATCATCCAAAGTCACTTCTTGCGCCTTTAAACTACCCAACAACTCATTCATCGCACTCGGCAAAGTCCCTAACAAAGTAGTTTGGGTTTTTTCAATAAACTGCCTACGACTGGGTTCTTGGCGATTATCCAACTCTAATAAAATACCCTGTAACTCTACTTTAAAACCATTAAGCGCCGCTATCTCACGAGCATCTTTCTTTTCAGGTAAGGCCACATCAATGGTCTTAATAAGTTTTTGGATACCAGGGATAGGATCATTGTCCACCGCCAAAGGCGGAAAGCCTTTTGTTTGCGAACCTAACAACAAGGCCATTTCTTCAATAACAGCCAGTTTATCTTCTTGATCCGTAGGTTCAAAATCAAAAACACTCAGCGTTTTATCAACCGTTTTTAATTCACCTAGCTTCTTCTGTAAATCTTTAGCTTCTTCAGGGCTGTTCGCTAATACCGTTAAAGTCATCGGTGTAGTTTCAGGGTCTTTAGTCAGCTCTTTAAAAGCCATAACTGACTCTGTATGAGGGTCTCTAAGATTTATCGGATTAAAATCCACCTGCACTTTAAACACTAAAGCAATTGAAGCTATCGCCAACAAAGCGGTAATAATAGAAATTGGTTTAGCAAAGTGCAACGTTAACGTCGCCATCTTTTCAGCGAAAGTGGCTAATACAGGATGTGAAGTAGCTGGTTTTAATTTTTCAGGGGCCGCCGGAATATATCTAATTAATGCAGGCAACACCGTTAACGTCACAACCAAACAGATAAATAAACTAGTCCCTGCTAATAAACCTAACTCAGACACGCCTTTATAATCGGTAGGCACAAAGGCATACAAACCAATCGCTGTCGTGCTAGCACATAAAATTAAAGATGGACTGGTTGAAATTAAAGTACTTCGTAAAGCTCGGGCTTTTTGTACATGATGCAGAAGGTTATCTTGATAACGCAAACAAAAATGAATAGCGTACTCAACCCCTAAACCAATGTTAGACACCGCAAAAGCCACCGATATTAAGTTTAGCTCTTTAACCGCACCGGCCGCAAAAGCGCCACAAAACACCATACCCAAAGCTAAAGACATTAAAGTCGCTATCGTTAATAAAACCGAACGATAAGCCAACAATAAAATGAATAACACCAATACAATTGAAAAAAGACTAGCATTAAAAGTACCGGTACTCATACCCACTAATTCATCATCTTCTAAACCGGCTTCACCCGTAATAGACACTTTAACAGGCGGCAGATCCGCTTGTTGAATTTCGGCGACCGCTTTATGTATGGCATTAATCGCATTCTCCGCCGGACGAATCTGCGTAAAATCAAACTTAGGAGATACCGTAATAAAACCTTTATCCACCTGCCCTGCAGTTAATTTTTTATCAGCGATTAACTTTTCCCATGACAACAAATTAGTGTCACCTTGCATACTTCTATGCAAAGACAAACTCACTTTTTCGACCAAAGCTGTCAAATCGATGGGCACCGCTTGATCTTTATTCTCTATGCTTAATGCATCATTAAAGATTGAAAAGAAACCACTTAAATTAGGTTCTTGAGAAATACGACCAATAAATGACTGCGCTTGTGACAAATGATTAGACAAGTTTTGTAACTCGGAACCCTCTAAATACAGCAAACCATTTTTATGAAAGAAGTCGTTATCACCCGGCACATACACCGTCTCAAAATTAACCTTATCTGCACTTAAAATCCGACTTAATCTTTTAGTAGCGGCTTTAGTTAATTCAGGCGTGTCAGACTCAATCACCAACAATAAAGTATGACTATCTTGAGAGAATGCCTTCTCGTATGCGCGTAGATTTTTCTGAAACGGTGCATTAGGCGCCACCATATCCGTGGTATCGGTATCAATACTTAGATTGTTTGCCGTATATTCAAAAGCTAACACCGTAAACACGACGACCAACATTAACACTTTAACTGGATTAGCGAGCGTCCAATCACTCCAATTAGAAAATCCCTTAGCAATAGTAGTTTTAAACGACATTAGTTATGTTCCAGTTACAATTATTCGATGATGACTTTATCCAAAGCCACTAGCGTAGCACTTCGGGTTTCGATTAGATTTGCACCCTGTTGTTGAATAAACAACGCAGGGATATTGGCGTCATTAGCGGCTTTTAAACCTTCCTCTTGCCCTAGACACAGCAATGCTGTGTCCCAAGCATCTGCCACCGTGGGATCTGGGGTAATGACCGTCACCGAAACTAAATCATGCTCAATAGGCCAGCCATTACGGGCATCAATGATATGGCTATAACGCTTGCCTTGATGCTCAAAGTAATGATTATAAGTACCTGAGGTCATCACCGACATATTCGAATCCGTGGGCATAGTTAAACGTTTTTGCATGTGTTGCTCACCCGGCAAAGGTCTTTCTAAAGCAATCCGCCAAGGTTGTTCATCAGGCTTATGACCACGAGTCTGCAACTCGCCACCAATTTCTACCAAATAATCAGTGATACCTTGTTGCTCCAAAAGCCGACTTAACCTACCCACGCTAAAACCCTGCGCAATAGAAGAGACATCTACTTTAATATTAGCTTGTAATTTTCGTAAATGTGTATCATCAACCACTTCCAATTTATCCATACCCACTTGTGACAAAATATTCGCGATCACTTCTTGCGTAGGGATTGCAGGGTTGTCGCCATGAAAACCCCACAACGTAAACAAAGGTTTGGTGGTTAAATCATAACAACCATGACTCGCTTGAAAAACTGAATGCGCCGTTCTGACTAAAGTAACAATATCAGCACCCACCTCTTGGCTGTCGGTATTTTGGTTACTATTAAACACTTCAATGGTCGAATCAGATCGGTAATTAGACAATACTTTATCAATCACAGCTAATTCATCTATGAGGCTTTTTTCTATAAGCTGAGCATCAATCGGTAATTTAGACCAATAACTGATATGATAAGTCGTGCCTTGTGCATGACCTTCAAATTTTTGAATAGTGGGTTCTGAACACGCAGTTAAAAAAAGCATTAAACCCATGATGGTGAGATAACTACTTGACTGTTTACCCATTTGATAATTTAAATGGTTACCTTTAAATACATTATAAAACCTAAATACCATTACAACCTTTTACTAAGCTAATTTCAATTACACAAAGCCACACACACACATTGTGACTATTATAAGCTTATTTCTAGCAGGCTATGATGACTGATTTATTAAGAACCAAAACGGCGACAAAGGTCATCCCTCTACTATTGTTGACAGGCTTATGTTTTTTAAGCATCGTCATCATCAAAGACTACTTAATCTCAATTATTTGGGCCATTATTATCGCCTATGTCTTATGGCCCGCTTATCAGATACTTAGACAGCAACTTAATAACAAAGACAACCTAAGTTCAGCCATCATGACTGGCCTTATAGGCATCTTTGTCTCCCTAACGGTTTACTGGCTGATTGATCTTATACAAATTGAATTTAGTGCCGCTTATCAAAGTATCATCAATGGTTTTAACCCCGAAAAATACCAGCTCAACAATATCCTCGCTAAACTGCCTTGGCTTAATACACATATTAAAACTTGGATAGTTAAATTTAAGATTGATGAAAACCAACTCCTTAGCCAACTCAGTTTTCTTGCCAAACAAAGTTTAGGTCAAATTACCCAAGCCATAGATCACATTAGCAAAAATGCTCTTAAACTGGGAGCCTTCTCTGTCACTTTGTTTTTTTGCTTTCGAGATGGTGAACTTTTTACCCAACAATTACAGCAAGGCTTATTAAAATTCTTAGGCCCTTATCAAGCCGTTTGCAT
>CAIVAH010000226.1 GCA_903903765.1 uncultured Methylococcaceae bacterium | reverse complement strand
CCAAATACTTTGGGAAAGTGATACCCAATATGCGTAAAAAAGTCACGCCAGTACAATTGCCGTAATAAAGGATGTTCTGAACCTAAAGTCTCAACAATCGCGTAATAAGCTTCTCTAACCGAACACGTACCAAACTTTAAGTGCGCGGATAATTTGCTAGTGCTATTAAGGCTAGGGAAGTTCCTATTATCAGTGTAATCCGTTTGTGCATCGATGTGGTCTAAAATAGATAGGGCTTGTTGGCGGCCGCCAATAATTGTGCCAGCGCTTAACGTGGTTTCTGGAAAATTTAGATCGGTTAATTTAATACTGCTTTTGGGGGGTAAGAAGTTTTGTTTAGAGAGTGCTTCAGATAAAGGCACTGGAAATCGAGAAGCGTTATTATAAAAAGCCGTAAATACTTTATAGGCGGATTGATCTTGTTTAACAGCTTGTTCAGGTTCGGTTAACAAGGCATCTGCGACCACATGCAGTTTAAGACCTAGTTCATTGCACCTTAAACCCAGTTGATAATCTCGTTGTCGGCTAAAGGGAGTGTAATCTCGATTGATAAATACCGCCTCTATAGCATGCTCATTAACTAAGTGACTTAAAACGTTTTCAGGTGAATCATTGTATAAACCTAATGCTGCATTAATATCGATCATTTGTTGCTGAAGATCGTTTATAGATTCCAGCATAAATTGTAAACCGGGTTTACTTTGATAGGGATGGGATCCAATTTGCTTAGGATCAAAGATAAAACAAGCTACTACTTTTTCAGATTGCTTTAGCGCTAGATTAAGACCTGTGTTGTCTTGTAAACGTAAATCACGTCGAAAAATAAAAACAGATTTTGAATAAATCAACATTTAGGTTTTGTTAATTAGCCTTAATTATGCTTAGCTAATTAAGTTAGCTTTTTGTAATTGTGCACGCAGACTTTCGATGCGTCTATGATTAATTCCGAAATCAATGTGCCCAGTTCGAGAAGCGGTGCGCACATGAATGGCATTGTTTTCTTTGTCTAAACAAAAGTCAATGTCATCAACAAATTTAAATATTAGGCTGGTCACTTCTGCATGGATGTTGTCTGCACTCTCATGAGTAATAACAACACGGCTTTGTTGATTTAAAGAGTTTTTTAAACTAGACCAAGCCTTACCGTACTCACCTTTAACTTTAAAGGGCCGGATATAATGCTTGCTCTCTATGGTTTCACTGGTCAAACAGTTAGGAATTTCTTGGCAAGGAGGGAGTAGTTTCTTAGAAATTGTATCTGCTTGACTAGCGCCGCTAAGTGACATGAAAAGCATATAAAAAAATATTTTTAAAGTCATAAGAATGTACCGCTGATCAATATTTAAAAAAAAATCAGATTTTAACTTTCCATAAAATTTAAAAGAGTCAAATGCAATTTGAAGAATTAAGTGCTTGAATGCACTTCCATATTTATTTTGTGGTTAAATGGTTTTAGTGTTTATTTAAATTTGCTAGTTAGCAAATTTAAGGTAAATTAGCAGCGAGGTTAAATTTATCTTAGTTTAGATTTTATAATTATAATCGTCCGAGACGTCAATAGAACTGTCTGTCTCATTAAGGCGAATTTAAGTTGAGTTACCCTCAACTGGGAGAGGTATCGCAGTGCAAATTAAATTTCCTTTTGATTCATCTTCACCAATAACAGGTGAAGCCGCTATTAAAATTGAAAGACCCATCGCCGATGTTTTTGCTTTTATTGGTGATCGGTTTTACGAAAACTATCCCAAATGGGCGCCAGAAGTTGTGGAGTTAAAACCATTAGATGGTAATCAACTCTTTGTGGGCGCTAAAACCAAACAGGTTAGAGCCGATCAAGGTGCATTAGTCGAATCAGTGTTTGAAATTACTGATTATAGACCTGTGGTTAATTTAACATTTAAAGGGATAGATGAGCCTTACAAACATGAATATATTCTTCAATCGATCGATGAGCCGTATTGTACCGAGTTAACCTTTCGTTTTGAGCTATCCGAGATAGAAGTGTTCATGCGGCCTTTTCAGAAGTTGATCCGAGCCTCTATCGAAGAAGGTGCGGAAAATACAGTTGAAAATATTAAAAATTTAATGCTCGCTTGAGCACGATAAGCTAGTCATAGTGACTAAAAACTAAAGAATTGGAGTTAAAGATGCCTTTTATTGTAGAAAAAGATAGTGGACTCATACCACAAGTCCTGTCAGCCATTTTAGATGAGTGTGTTAATGGTGTCACCTTAGCTGATCCTGATCTGGAAGATGCACCTATTATTTATGCAAATAAAGCCTTCGAGCGTTTAACGGGTTATGGTCAAGAAGATATTAT
>CAIVAH010000225.1 GCA_903903765.1 uncultured Methylococcaceae bacterium | reverse complement strand
CACCTGCGGTTGCTGGTGCTGATGTCGTTATGATTTTGACTCCAGATGAATTTCAATCAAAATTATATAAAGACGAAATCGAACCAAACATTAAACAAGGTGCAGCCTTAGCATTTGCCCACGGCTTCTCAATCTTATACAACCAAGTTGTGCCTAGAGCAGACTTAGACGTTATCATGATTGCACCTAAAGCACCGGGTCACACTGTACGCTCTGAATTTGTACGTGGAGGCGGTATTCCTGATTTAATCGCTGTACACCAAGACGCATCTGGCTTAGCAAAAGCTATCTGCTTATCTTATGCATCAGCTATCGGCGGTGGTCGCTCTGGAATTATCGAAACCACTTTCCGTGATGAAGCAGAAACTGATTTATTTGGCGAACAAGCTGTATTATGCGGCGGTGCTGTTGAACTAGTAAAAGCCGGCTTTGAAACTTTAGTAGAAGCGGGATATGCACCAGAAATGGCATACTTTGAATGCTTACACGAATTAAAATTGATTGTAGATTTAATGTACGAAGGCGGCATTGCCAACATGAACTACTCAATATCAAACAATGCTGAATACGGTGAGTATGTGACTGGCCCTCAAATAATTAACGAAGAAAGTCGTTATGCAATGCGTGAAGCTTTACGTAGCATTCAAAACGGCGAGTATGCTAAGAAATTTATTCTTGAAGGCATGACCAACTATCCAGAAATGACTGCAAAAAGACGTTTAAATGCAGAGCATCCTATCGAAGTAGTCGGTGAAAAATTACGCAGCATGATGCCATGGATTAAGGCTAACCAAATCGTAGATAAAGCTAAAAATTAAACATTAGCTATATATCAATATTCGGTTAATAAAAGCCCATCGTATGATGGGTTTTTTTTTACGCCACTAATAGCATTCAGAGCAGGCAGACCTCGCCTACCCTGAATCTACTTAATTAAGTGTAGTGTCGAATTAAACTCAATCAGCCTGACGTCTTAAAAACGCAGGAATATCTAAATCACCAAAATCAACATCTTTTTTGGCTTGCGCACCAAAACGAGACTCTCTAGACTCAGCCTTAACTGTTGTTCTTGCGCCCGCTGTTTTATCACTTTCATCGTAATCAACCGACAAAGAAGATTGTCTTCGAAGAACCGTAACAGGAGCTTTAGCTACTGCTAAAGGTGGTACACCCATTCCTGTTGCAACAACAGTTACTTTAATTTCATCACCTAAACTTGGATCAACTGCCATACCAATTTTGATAACGGCATCTTCAGAAGCAAATTCGTGTACGATGTTACCAATTTCATTGAACTCAGCCACACCCATATCTGCAGCAGAAACATTAACCAAAATACCTCTAGCACCTTGTAAATTAATATCTTCAAGTAATGGACATGCAATAGCTTTTTCGGCCGCTTCTCTTGCACGATGCTCACCAGAAGCAGAACCCATACCCATAATTGCAGCACCCATTCCTGACATAACCGTTCTTACGTCAGCAAAATCAACGTTAATCATACCAGGATGAATAATTAACTCTGTAATACCTTGAACCGCATCCAATAACACGTCATTAGCCGCTTTAAACGCATTCATTAAAGATACATTGTTACCTAATACAGGTAATAGCTTTTGGTTAGGAATAGTAATTAATGAGTCAACATATTTCTCTAATTCAACGATACCCTGTTCTGCAACAACTTGTTTCTGTTTGCCTTCAAACAAAAATGGTTTCGTAACAACCGCTACAGTAAGAATACCCATTTCTCTAGCAATTTGAGCAATAACTGGAATTGCTCCAGTGCCTGTTCCACCACCCATACCAGCAGTTAAGAACACCATATCAGCACCTTGCAATACTTCTTTAATACGCTCTTTATTTTCTTCGGCGGCAAATTTTCCTATTTCTGGATTAGTACCAGCACCTAAACCTTTAGTTAACTCAACCCCTAATTGAATAACAGTATCAACCGTTACCTTTCTTAAAGCTTGCGCATCAGTATTTGCACAAATAAACTCAACACCTTCAATATGGCAACCCACCATGTGGTTTACTGCATTTCCACCACCACCGCCCACACCAATTACCTTGATGACAGCAGACTGCGCATATGTATCCACTAATTCATATTTCACGACACTACCCCTTTTTTTAAACTAAAAAATTAAAAATTACCTTGAAACCAATTTTTAAACTTTGATAAAACACTCAACCCATCAGAATCCGAACTTCTACCAAGCATATGATGATCTTTTCCGTACATCAATAATCCTACCCCCGTTGAGTGGATAGGATTTCTTACCACCTCATTTAAGCCAGTAACATTTTGAGGCCCACCCATTCTGACCGGCATATGAAATATTTCTTCTGCCAATTCAATTAAACCCATTACCTTAGAACTACCACCAGTTAACACTATACCCGCAGCAATTAACTCTTCATTGCCACTACGCCTTAACTCTGATTGCACTAACAACATTAATTCTTCATATCGTGGCTCAATAATTTCAGCTAAATTTTGCATTGAAATCTTACGCGGAGCTCTATCACCTATACTTGGAACTTCTATAACCCCATCAACATTTGCTAATTGGGTTAAAGCACAAGCATACTTTCTTTTGATTTCTTCAGCATTGATAGTAGGCGTTCTTAAAGCTACTGCTATATCGTTTGTAACTTGATCACCTGCTATAGGAATCACGGCAGTATGTTTAATAGCACCTTCAACAAATATAGCTATATCAGTAGTTCCCCCACCTATATCTATTAAACACACACCTAAATCTTTTTCATCATCAGTTAAAACAGAATTACAAGAAGCTAATTGTTCTAAAACAATATCCTCTACCTCTAACCCACAACGACGAATACATTTAATAATATTTTGCGAGGCACTCACACTACCAGTCACCATATGGACTTTAGCTTCAAGACGAATACCAGACATACCAATCGGCTCTTTAATACCATCTTGTAAATCAATCACAAACTCTTGAGGCAATATATGTAAAATTTTCTGATCAGCTGGTATGGCCACAGCACGAGCAGAATCAATTACTCTATCAATATCGTATTGTGTCACTTCTTTATCTTTAATTGCGACAATACCATGAGAATTTAAACTTTTAATATGACTACCAGCGATGCCGGCGAAAACTGATCGAATTTGGCAACCTGCCATTAATTCGGCCTCTTCAATTGCTTTTTGAATAGATTGAACCGTAGATTCTAAATTAACAACAACGCCTTTTTTTAAGCCTCTTGAGGGCGTCGCACCAACCCCAATAATCTCTATATTGCCATCACTAGTAAGCTCACCGACAATGGCCGCGACTTTTGACGTACCAATATCTAGTCCGACTATTAAATTACGCTCTGTTTTTTTTGCCATTTTATTTGCTCTTAGTCATCTTTTCGTAAACTTACTGAATATTAGGAGTTGCTACCGCACGCCAATCAATATCTGGTGTCCCTAACTTCCATGAAACTGCATATCCATTTGGATATCTCAAATCTACTAATGCCATCTGTTCAACTTGTTCTTCTCTTAGTACATTTAGGGTTTTTAAAAACCTTTGCAGCTTTTTTAATTGCTCATTACGACCTAACAAGATTTCTAAGTTAGTCGATAATTTTATTTTCCAAGCATCTCGATCATTAATATTAAACTCTGCCAACTCCATCGCCTGATCAGCCAAGGCAGTTTTAATACCCTTCATAATTTCCAGCACTTTAATTTGTTGCAATTCAGGCCCATTCACTAAAGTCATATTTTTAAATGCCCCAAGTTGAGGTGGTGAAAATATAACACCCTGCTCTGTAATCAAACTACTACCACCCCAACGCGCAAAAGGTTTTTTCTCATAAACTTTAATATCAATTGCATCTGGCCATACCCGCTTTACAATGACACTTTCTATCCATGGCAATGCAGAAACAGTCGACGTTATATCTTGAATATCAACTTCAAAAAAACTGCTCATTACCAGTGGCTGAACAACAGCTTTAACTTCATTTTTACTTAAGTATTGAAATACACCTTCAATTCTTACATATTTAATGGGGTGGTAAACGCTTTTAAAAGGTAGCATTTTAACTCGCCATTTTACTACAAAATCGTACCCAAATAATCCAAAAAGACTAATTAAAGTTAATCCAATTATTAAGGGTTTATGACCTACTTTTTTCATTACCCTAAACTAGTTTCCAGTACCTGCCAAACCAGTTCTTCGAAATCAATACCCGCTTGCTTTGCTGCCATTGGAACCAAGCTATGATCAGTCATTCCAGGCACTGTATTAATCTCGATTAATTGATACTGTCCCTCAGCATCAATAAAAACATCCACCCTAGCCCAACCTTTTATACCGATTACTTGACTAGCTTCTACTGCTAAATTTCTTATAAACAACTCTTGCGCATCGCTTAGGCCCGCAGGACAAAAATACTGTGTTGTTGTCGCATTATATTTCGCTTCATAATCATAAAATGTATGAGGTGTTTCCAATCGAATAACTGGTAAGGCCTGATCATTTAATACGGCCACTGTATATTCTTTACCTGAAACCCATTTTTCCGCATAAACATCACAATCATATTCTAAAGCTAACAATAGTGCTTTTTGCAATTCACCCCTAGAATTTGCTTTACTCATTCCAATACTTGAACCCTCTTGCGAAGGTTTTACTATCACTGGAAAGCCCAACTTTTCAATGCAAGCATCAATGTCACTTTCATTGTTTAAAACAAACCATTGTGGTGTTATCAAACCATAGCCCTGCCAACACAATTTTGTCCTTAACTTATCCATTGCCAACGCCGACGCTAAAACTCCGCTACCTGTATATGGCAAACCAATAACTTCAAGTATTGCTTGCAAGACCCCATCTTCTCCACCTCGGCCGTGAATAACATTAAACACGCGATCTACATTCAAAGCCTTTAAAGCATCAATAGGATTAGCGGTAACATCAACAGCTATTGCATCTACACCTTTATGCAACAATGCCTCATAGACTGCTTTTCCACTTTTTAAAGATACTGGACGCTCCGCTGCAGTACCTCCCATTAAGACTGCAACTCGACCAAATTGCGCTGGATTTTGTTGTTTTCCCAACTGCGTTTCACTAATCAACTCACCTACCATACAAACCTCTGTGTG
>CAIVAH010000224.1 GCA_903903765.1 uncultured Methylococcaceae bacterium | reverse complement strand
GCATCCGCTTTGCTGACAATTCCAAGCATTATTCCAGCCCATGCGTTTGGAGCCAATGACAGGGTTAATGCCGCAGTACTTGGTGTAAATGGTCGTGGGAAAGACCACATTAAAGGGTTGATGGACCAAAAAAATGTACAGATCACCACCTTTGTTGATCCTGACCTCAATGTTGCCGGCGAAAGGGCCAAGGAGTTCGAGAAAAAGTACGGTACCAAGGTGAGTATTGTTCAGGATATGCGAAAAGCATTTGAAAATAAGGACACTCAAAAGGAGTTTGAGACTTTACTTACCAGAAGGATAACTTAATAAATTTACTACTTTATCTATATAACCTAGTGATAATAAGAGGGCGATACATATTACCCTCTTATTATTTATAAATTTATTTAGTTAATTTAGCACTCAACTGAGCTGACCATTGACCAAAATAAGTACCAACAACAATAGAAATTGAAATGACTAACAAGGGGTTATCCAATGTAACACCTAATAAAACATCTGGAGTTAACTTTTCTGGAGTTTGCAATAAATAAGCAAAAGTAGAAGAATACCCTAATACGCTAGCAGGAATTGTAGCTAATTGAGGAATATTTGCCGCCAAACATAATACCAATACAGCTACTGCAACAGTTACAGCTGCCATAAATGGAAAACCAAGCATTGCATCAGCAGGGATTTTTGTTAATAAAATCGCTGTTATCCAAGCCATAAATACACCAAAAACACCACATACGATTGTATTAATTAATGCTTCTTTTGTTGCACCCAAGAAAAAATAAGCGGCCCAAGCAATAGTCGCTGCCCAGATAAAGAAAAGACCACTTGCTGGCCCAACAGCTAAAAACGTCGCCACTCCCGATAAGCCAGCGATACTTAAAGACAGTGCAGTTAATTTATCCATAGTAAATCTCCAAAAAATCACCTCATTATTATAATTTAATTAGATTTTACATTGAGGTGGGCCTATAAAATCTAACGAATTTAGTCGTAAAGCTTGTTTAGATTATTCTAGCCTAACATATTATCTAATATCATCATGATTATAAAACCAAATAATAAGGCAAAAGTCGCCAAACGAGAACGACCATTCGAATGAGTTTCTGGAATAATTTCTTCACTAATCACAAATAACATTGCCCCTGCTGCAAAGCCCATCGAGATAGGTAAAACGGATTGAAATATTGTCACCATGGTAATACCCAATAAACCACCCACTGGCTCAACTAAACCTGTTAAGGTCGCAATCCCAACTGCTCTCCATTTGTTATAACCTAAAGCCACTAAAGGTAACGCAACAGCCAAACCTTCAGGAATATTTTGTAAACCAACCGCAATCGCCAGAACTAAACCATTTTTAAGCTCACCCGAACCAAAACTCACCCCTACGGACATACCTTCTGGAAAATTATGTAAGGTAATTGCAATAATAAACAACCAAACTTTTTTTATTGATGATAATTGTTCTGCGGTCGTAGAATCAAAATTAATATGCGGTAATTGTCGATCCGCATAATGTAAAAATATAGCTCCAATCATCATACCTAAAGACACTACATAGATACCATAGCCGGGCCATAAATCGTTTCCAAATTTCAAACCTGGCACCAACAAAGAAAAAGCGGTTGCTGCTAACATTACGCCTGCAGCCGCACCTAATAAACTGTTAAATAAATTACGGGATATATCTTTAAAAAACAGAGCAGGCAAAGCGCCTAGACCTGTTGCGGAACCAGCAACAATACTAGCAAAAAAACCAATGACGACAATCCTGCCAAATAGTAAATATAAAAAACCGAATATAACAAGCTGGGCTAAAAGAAAGAGTCCAGCAAGAGTAGCCCAACGCTTCAATGGTGGCATAAGTGATAACTTGTAATAGTAATCACTGTCTTTAATCTGCCCTGTTTTGACTTCAATAAAGTAAAGTAATTTTGAGATTGTTCTGGTTGTTATTGTCATCAGTACACTCCTAAGGTTATTTATAATTATTATTTAGACCAAAGACAAATACTATAAACCATTAAGGTTATTATCTGTAACCTTAATGGTCTAATGAATCACAAGCCATTATAAATTCTTGGACTTTGTTATCATCAAAAGGCCAGTTAAGCCTACTTAAGCTTTCTGGATGATATAAAACAGGGATATATAGTGCGAAATCAGCTTGATATTGCTCTGCTTCTGCAATATCAAGCATTTGTATATTGACTGTATTCTTATCTAGTAAACAAGTTGCAATGACCTCTTCCGCATCTTCACACAAATGACAACCTGAAGTACCTAACAGTAATAGCGTTAACATGATTAGTAGTTAGAATATTAATGATGTAAATGTGCTGCTAACCAACGTGCAGCAAAATCTTCTGCAATGCCTTTCCTTCTAGCATAATCTTGCAACTGATCTTTATCTATTTTACCCACATTAAAATATTGCGACTCTGGATGTGAGAAATACCAACCACTTACCGCAGAAGCCGGATACATCGCGTAACTTTCTGTCAATTCTATACTAGTGCTTGCAGTAACATTGAGCAATTCAAATAATTTTGCTTTTTCAGTATGATCCGGACACGCAGGATATCCCGGCGCCGGTCTTATACCTTTGTAAGCTTCGTTGATTAATTCATCTGAAGTGAAGGTTTCATCTCCCGCATAACCCCAATAATCTTTTCTGACGACTTCATGCATATATTCGGCAAAAGCTTCAGCTAATCTATCGGCCAATGCCTTGAGCATAATTGAACTGTAATCATCATGATCTTGCTCAAACTGCTGAAGTTTTACTTCTATACCAATACCTGTTGTAACGGCGAAGGCTCCGATATAATCAGCTTTACCTGACTCTACAGGCGCAATAAAGTCTGCTAAACAATAGTTAGGACGACCCGGTGCTTTAATGTTTTGTTGACGCAAATGATGCAAAGTTTCTAAGGTTTGTTGACGCGCTTCATCAATATAAACCACCACATCATCACCCAAACTATTAGCCGGATAAAAGCCAATCACCGCACGCGCAGTTAACCATTGCTCAGCTACGATGTCTTTAAGCATCGCTTGGGCATCATTAAATAACTTTCTAGCTTCTATACCAACAACCTCATCATCTAAGATTTTAGGATAACTACCGGCCATTTCCCATGTTTGGAAGAAAGGTGTCCAATCGATATAAGCCACTAACGTGTCTAAAGGGAAATTATCAATAACCTTATTGCCGGTAAAGGCCGGTTTAACCGGTTCATAACGCCCCCAATTAAACTTATTAGCCCGTGCATCCGCTAAGGAATGTTGCTTTGTTTTTGCTTCGCGGCCTTTATGACGCTCTCTGACCTCTTCATATTCTTCATGCACGCTTTTGATAAAGTCATCTTTTAAATCAGTGCTCAATAAGTTACTGGCGACACCCACGCCACGCGAAGCATCAGTTACATAAATCGTAGCACCATCATAATGCGGCTCAATTTTAACAGCGATATGCGCGCGTGATGTCGTTGCACCGCCAATCATCAACGGAATTTTAAAGCCTTGACGTTGCATTTCTTTGGCAACAAAGACCATCTCATCTAAAGAAGGTGTAATCAAACCACTTAAACCAATGATATCGACATTTTCTAAACGGGCGGTTTGCAGAATCTTTTCTGCGGGCACCATTACACCTAAATCAATTACTTCGTAATTATTACATTGCAATACCACGGCCACGATATTTTTACCAATATCATGCACATCGCCTTTAACGGTGGCCATCAGGATTTTACCGTTGGTTTGTCTATCACCACCCGCTTTATCCGCTTCCATAAATGGCATGAGATAGGCCACTGCTTTCTTCATAACACGTGCAGATTTAACCACTTGCGGCAAGAACATTTTACCGGCACCAAATAAATCACCGACCACGTTCATGCCATCCATCAAGGCACCTTCGATTACATGCAAAGGTCTTTCTGCTTCTAAACGCGCTTGCTCAGTGTCCTCATCAATGTAATCAGTGATACCTTTGACTAAAGCATGCTCTAAGCGTTTGCTAACCGGCCATTCACGCCATTCTAAATT
>CAIVAH010000223.1 GCA_903903765.1 uncultured Methylococcaceae bacterium | reverse complement strand
CTAAGTTAACGACCTTTGTCGATTTTATGGTGGAGTATTTTGCGAGCTTAAACAGCAAGTATAAAAAATAAAAATTATTCTATATAATTGCGTTGGATTTTAGCGGTATGACAATAACATAATAATGACACTATATTTGAGGGGATATATGAACTTTAAACTAACGATGCTAAGCGCGGCAGTTTTATTAAGTGTGACCAGCTTAACTGCCAATGCGGACGAAACTTGCGCTTCGCCTTATATGGCAAAAATTACTGGACAAGAAGATTTTGTGTACATCTGGACCTTGGGTGCGGAAGGTGTAGGTGACGAACAAGACAAATTAGTCACGGTTGATGTTAACCCTAAATCAGCTCAATATGGCAAGGTGATTGGCAGTTTATCTGTTGGTGGCCGTAATGAGGCGCACCATTCAGATTTTACAGATGATCGTAAGTTTTTATGGGCAGGTGGTTTAGATACCAGTCAAATATTTATTTTTGATGTGGCAACGGATCCAGCCAAACCCACCTTAACTAAGACGATTACTGACTTTGTAGCAAAAAGTGGTGGTGTAGTGGGCCCTCATAGTTTGTATGCCTTACCTGGACGTATGATTATTACGGCTTTGTCTAACAATAAAGATCATGGTGGTCGAACTGCATTGGTTGAATACAGTAATGTAGGTGATTATATTGCTACTTACTGGTTGCCAACCGATAGTAACTTAGAAGGTGCCATTAAATCTGGTAATTATGCTGACGGTTATAATTATGATGTCAGAGTGTTACCGCGTAAAAACGTGATGCTAACTTCATCATTTACGGGTTGGTCAAACTAAATGATGTATTTTGGCAAGATGTTAGGCGATCCTGAAGCCATGAAGCGTTTTGGAAACACTGTTGTGCAATGGGATTTAAGCAGTCGTCAACCCAAAAAGGTATTTGATGTGCCCGGTGCGCCTTTAGAAATTCGCTGTGCATGGGATGAGCAACATAATTACTGTTTTACTAGTTCTGCTCTTACTTCTAAAATTTGGTTGATTTATCAAGATGATAAGAATGAATGGCAGGCAAAAGATGTTGCCGATATTGGTGAACCAGCCAAAATTCCCTTACCTGTGGATATTTCTATCTCTAGTGATGATAAAAGCTTATGGGTAAACACCTTTATGGATGGCAAAACTCGCCGCTTTGATATCAGTGATCCCTTTCATCCTAAACAAGTGTTCGAACAAAAAATTGGCGCTCAACTTAATATGGTGTCGTCTAGTTGGGACGGAAAAAGATTGTATTTCACTTCGTCATTATTGGCTAACTGGGATAAAAAAGGCGTTGATAATGAGCAGTTCTTTAAATCTTATAGTTGGGATGGTACAAAATTGACCGAGCAATTCTCAATTGATTTTACAAAAGAGAAGTTGGGAAGAGCGCATCAAATGCGCTTTGGTGCTTATTCCTTATATGGCAAAAAAAGTTAAGCACTGGTCACAGTAGTCTCTAATTGAGAGGTAATCAGCAACTATGAAATTGTCTTATGTATTTAGCCTTTTCTTAATGCTGGTCACCTCTTTAACACAAGCTCAAGAATTCAAATCCGTAGCCCTTGGTTATTCTAAATTACCTTTTGATTTACCGACTCCCGGTAGTTATCGGTTACCAATCATTAGTCATGCGGCAGATGGTGAGGTATTAACGACTGAAAATCAGGCTAAGCGCTTGCAAGAGTTGATGCAGGGTAAGATAGTCTTATTAAGTTTTATTTATGCAACGTGTAGTGATGTCAATGGCTGTCCTTTAGCGACCCAAGTGCTACATAACATGAATCAACAATTGCAGAAGCAACCAGAGTTGGCTGACAAATTACGTTTGTTAACTTTAAGTTTTAATCCTACCTATGATACGCCCGATAAGATGCGCCAATACAGTGAGGGCTTTAAAACGGGGCTTTTAGATTGGCAATTTTTGACCACGCGAGATGAAGCCACCTTGCAACCTCTGCTGAATAGTTATCAGCAAAATGTCCAGAAAATCATGGATGATAAAGGTCAGTTTAAGGGGACTTTTGCCCATTTACTGCGGGTATATTTAATTGATACTGATAAAAATATACGCAATATTTACAGTGTCGATTTTTTACATGCGGATACTGTCATTAATGATATTAAAACCTTATTAATGGGGGATCGAAAATCGGTTGAAGCTAAGCAAATTAAAGTTGAGGGCTTATATGAGGCCGGTGATAACAAACAAAATTATCAGCTCACTGATTATCAAACCCATTCAATGGCTTTAAATCAGCGACAAGGTCAGGCGTTTGAGCTGATTAAACTAGTTCGTAACCCACCATTAGGCTTGCCTTTATTACCACAACCCAAAGACAATCCTATCAGTTCGGTCAAAATTGCTTTGGGACGCAAACTATTTTATGACCGGCGCTTGTCTTTAAATAATACCTTTTCGTGTGCAATGTGCCATGTGCCGGAACAAGGTTTTAGTAATAATGAGATGAGTACAGGGTTGGGTATAGAGGGGCGGAGTGTGCGAAGAAATAGTCCGAGTCTTTATAATGTGGCTTATGCACAACTGTTATTTCATGATGGTCGAGAAAACAGCTTAGAACAACAAGTCTGGGGGCCATTATTAGCACATAATGAAATGGCGAATCCCTCCATTGGGTATGTGCTAGATAAAATAAAACACAGTATTGATTATAATCGGTTATTTGTAGAGGCGTTTAAGAAGCAGCCTACGATGGAAACCGTTGGGCAAGCGCTTGCAAGTTATGAGCGTAGCCTTAATTCCGCAGATTCGGCTTTTGATCGATGGTATTACGCTAAACAATCTCGAGCGGTAAGTGCAGAAGTTAAACACGGATTTGCTTTATTTACTGGCAAAGCGGCCTGCGGTACTTGTCATACTATTGAGAAGACGGCGGCTTTATTTACTGATCAAAAGCGGCATAACACCGGTATAGGTTATGCAGCGGCCATGCACAAAGATTCAGGGCAACAAAAGGTACAAGTTGCTCCAGGGGTTTTTGTGGAGGTGTTGAAACAAAACTTAGCTGGTTTAAATACTGAAAAGCCCAATGACTTAGGCTATTATGAGGTTAGTCAGAATCCAAAAGATCGTTGGTCTTACAAAACTCCAACGCTACGCAATATCGCTTTGACTGCACCCTATATGCATAACGGTGCTTTAGCGACGTTAGCAGAGGTGGTGGCGTTTTATAATAAAGGCGGCATTCCTAACGAAAATCTATCACCTTTAATTAAGCCCTTGCATTTATCAGACGCTGAGCAAGCGGATTTAGTGGTTTTTTTGAAGGCACTAACCGGAAATAATGTAAAAGACTTAGTTTCTGATGCCTTTGCGGCACCTGTTGGCGATATATTAGCAATACCTTAATTTGTTTCTATAGGATATAAGTCAATATTGTCATTAAATGATTATTGTATCTTAATAATTAAAATTAATGCCACCATAAATACCGATGCCCATATAATTAAAGCCAATTAAGTCGGGGGTGCGTTCATTATTTAGGTTTTCACCTCGTGCATAAACAGCCAATTTTGGATTGATTTGATAATTAATATTGGCATTTAATCGCGGTGCCGCTTGAGTGTGAAGCACATTATTGGTATTTAGCGCATAACCATCACGGTAAGTTAAATCAAGCTTTAAGACTAGGGGCTCAATAACTTGGTATTGCGTCCAAAACTTGCCTTGGTTTTTAGGTCGACCGGGTAACGCTAAACCCGTTTTGGGGTTATCGGCTTCCATATAAGAATAACTTAAGCCGCTGGCCCATTGATGAGTCCATTGATGTTTGGCTTGCAATTCTGTGCCCCAAATATGGGCTTGTTCAACATTAATACTGGTAATTCTCTGATTGATGTCTTGCTCTAGGACGATCAGATTTTGATAGTGTTGCACATAACCCGATAAGCTCAGTTCGGATTTTTGATTGATGTGCCATCGCCACCCAACTTCTCCGCCTCTATTACTTTCTGGTTTTAAAATTAAGTTAGGATTCGTTTCAGGTAGTAAAAATTGATTGAGATTACCAAATAAGGGATGTAAAAGTTCGTTAACAGCGGGTGCTCTATAACCGGTACCACCTTTTATCCATACCAACATGTCTTTAGTAAACTGCCAACCAATATTGGCATTAAATACAGCATGATCACCATAAGAATCGTAATGATCATAACGCACTTCGGCTCCGGCCAACCAATCGCCTAAAATTAGTTCGGTTCTGGCTAAAGGACTAATTAACTGGGTTGATAAAGTATGGCTTTTTGCAGAATTATCGATGCTATCGCCCTGTTGATGTTGGGTATCAATGCCCCAAATAATCTTTAAAGCATCTTTAGCTTGATAATTAATAGCAAACTGGTGGGTATTTTGCCAATTGCCCAGCCATAATTGACTGGTTAAGTCCATGGAGCAGCAATGCGGAATAGTGCCACTACGACCGGTTTGTTTATCTTGGGTATAGCCAAATTTTAAAGCGGTTTCCCAATGGTCGAAAATCTGATAGCTAGTGCGGTTTTGTGTCACCCAAGTTTGTTGATTCACTAAGCCATTTGGGTCTGATTTCCAACCGATAGTCTGATTAGGTAAGACCCCAAGTCCATCAAAACCATCTCGAGATTCAACAAAATAAAGCGAAGTATCAAAGCTAAGTTTGTTAAGGTCTTTTTGCCAATTGAGCATGCCATTAGTAATTTGAGAGCTTTTAGGGTCATTGCCGCCATTTTCAGGACTCGCTTGACTTATACCTTCAAAGATATCCGAGCGACCACCAGCAAAAGACCAGTCACCTAGTTTATTATGGGTGCCTGCACCTAGATTATTTCTTAAGGTTCCGTAACTTCCGCCTTCGGTATGTAAAAAGGCTTTGTTGTCCGATATTTTTCGACTGAACAGGTTAATCGAGCCACCTAAAGTCCGACTACTGTTTTGCTCACCGTTAAAGCCTCTAGAAACACTCACATTATTTAGTAAATCTAAGGGGAAATGACTGAGTTGAAAAAAACCGGTAAAACTATCAAATAAGGGTACGCCATCAAAATTTATTAAGCCTAAACCACCGCTGGCACCTCGTAAAATAACATTAGTTGCCATGCCTAGTGTGCCTTGACTGATACCTACGCTGCTTAAGCCTCTTAAAGTTGAATTTAAATCGGGTTTGTTTTGGACATCTAAGGTTTCACGATTAAATTCTGTGTTAATCGTGGTTTGTTGAGTTTCATTGTAGGTAGCAGATGAAGAAACTACAATATCGGGCAAGTTTAAAGGTTCTTCTGCACGGGCAAAGGCGAATGCTGTTAAATAAAGTGTTGCAATGTTCAGGACTTTAAATAAGTGCATTTTAGCTTGAGCTGCAATAGTTAATAGATTTTTTCTAAGTTGTAGGGCGACTTAGAAAATTTTATTAATTATATTCAATTATTGCGACGCTTTATAATGTTTATGTAAGTGGTCGAAATATTCATGGCTATAGTTAACTCATGCTAATCAAATTAAGGTGAGTTTAGCTTAAGGATGTTTGTTGAGTTAGGGTTTGAAAAAAATAGTCTGTATTTCATAGTTTTGCTGTAATAATAGCTAAAAATTATTCATAGGAGGTTATTAAATATGGCATATGATGGGATTGATATGGAAAAAAAACAGCGGGCGCTTTTCGACATCAGATGAATCGATTGCTGATGGTTTAAATTATAACGGTAATGTTGATTACCTTTATCCTAGCAATCGTTATTGATTAGTAGTTTCAATATAGAATATTTTTTTAGACACGTTGATGTCGTTATTTTCTACTTCATTTTGTCATGTTTATGCCGTACCCTAAGCATACTGTGGTTTTTATAGCTGAGTGCCTTTAAATCGTCCAATAAATTCGTCGGAGTCCAAATGCCAACTAACAAATTTGTGTCTAGCAAGCCCAAGCTATCTATTATCAAGCTCCCTGAACAAGGCATGAAAAAACATGACTTTGTTGAAGATTTTAAAAAATATTATGTACACCTATTAGGACGTGATGAGCGTTGTCGCTCACCGTATTATGCGAATGAGGCGTTGTCACAATCTTTACGTGATCGTTTGATGGAGCGTTGGAAAGATACGCATCATACGTATAGAGCTAATGACGCGCGTAAACTTTATTATCTGTCGATGGAGTTTTTAATGGGACGCACCTTAAGCAATGCGATGCTTAATTTGGGTGTTACCGATACCGTGACAGAGGCTATGTATGACTTAGGGATTGAAATTGAAGAACTTATTGCCAGTGAGCACGATGCAGGTTTGGGTAATGGGGGGCTAGGTCGTTTGGCAGCATGTTTTATCGATAGTTGTGCGACTTTGCAATTACCGGTGGTTGGTTATGGTTTGCGATATGAATATGGGATGTTTACGCAAACTATCGTGAATGGTGAGCAAGTCGAAAAACCAGATCATTGGTTGCGACATGGAAATGTTTGGGAAATTGAACGACTTGAATATTCTCATTGTATTAAGTTTGGTGGACATACTGAGGTGCATACGGGAGATGACGGTGTGCAACGTTATCATTGGATTTCAACTTGTAATGTGTTAGCGGTGCCTTTTGATACGCCTATACCGGGCTATAAAAATGGTACGGTTAATTCGTTAAGGTTATGGAAGGCTGTTGCTACAGAAGAGTTTAATTTAGACGAGTTTAATGCCGGTGATTATGCAGAAGCGGTGGCTTCTAAAATTACCGCAGAAAATATTACCATGGTGTTGTATCCCAATGACGCTAATGAAAACGGTAAAGAATTGCGTTTAAAGCAGCAATACTTCTTAGCTTCGGCTAGTTTGCAAGATGTATTAGCGCATTGGGTAGATACGCATGGTAAAGATTTTAAACACTTTGCTGAAAAGAATTGTTTTCAGTTAAATGATACACATCCGAGTATTGCCATTCCTGAGTTAATGCGCTTGTTAGTGGATATCTATCATTTGTCTTGGCATGAGGCGTGGGCGATTACTAAGAAAACGATGGCTTATACGAATCATACCCTATTGCCAGAAGCTTTAGAAAAATGGTCCGTTAATTTAATGCGTCGTTTAGTGCCACGTTTAATGGAGATCATTTTCGAGATTAACGCGCATTTTATGGCAGAGGTCTCCTTACGTTGGCCAGGCGACACTGATCGTATGCGCAGAATGTCTATTATTGAAGAAGGTGGTGAACAGCGTGTACGCATGGCCTATTTGGCTATAGTGGGTAGTTTCTCTGTTAACGGTGTCGCACAATTACATTCTCAGTTATTGCAACAAGGGTTATTTAAAGATTTTTATGAACTTTGGCCGCGTAAGTTTAATAATAAAACCAATGGGGTAACGCCTAGACGTTGGTTAGCATCTTGTAATCCTGAGTTGGCAGAGTTAATTACTGAAACGATTGGTGATGGTTGGGTCACTGATTTATCTCAGTTGAAAAAGTTAGAGCCTTATGCAGAAAACGCTAAATTCCGACATAGATGGCGAGCAATTAAACAATCGGCTAAGCAGCGATTGATTGATTATAAAAAGCGTAAACACCCTTCTGAATTGCACTTTGATGTGAATGCAATTTTTGATGTGCAAGTGAAGCGTATTCATGAATATAAGCGTCAAGTATTAAATGTTTTACATGTGATTCATTTGTACAATGATATTAAAAAACGTGGCGCAGAACATCATGTGGCGCGTTGCGTGTTAATTGGTGGTAAAGCCGCACCAGGCTATAAAATGGCGAAAAAAATTATTAAATTGATTAATAATGTTTCGCATGTGATTAATGCTGATCCGGATACCTCACATAAACTCACTTTATTATTTTTACCTGATTATCGAGTCTCTGCGATGGAAAAGATCTGTCCGGGTGCGGATTTGTCAGAGCAAATTTCAACTGCAGGTAAAGAAGCTTCGGGTACCGGTAATATGAAACTGATGATGAATGGCGCGATAACCATTGGAACGTTGGATGGTGCTAATATTGAAATAAGAGAAGAAGTAGGTGATGATAATTTCTTTTTGTTTGGCTTAACCGAGCAAGAAATTGAAAATCGTCGCGGACATTATGATCCTTTAAGTATTATCGACCAAGATCAAGATTTAAAAGAAGTACTGCGTCTGCTAGAGTCTGGGCATTTTAATCAATGCGAGCCAGGCTTATTTGATGATGTGATTGCAAGCATTAAAAGCCCGCATGATCCGTGGATGACTATCGCCGACTTTAGAAGTTATGTCGATGCCCAAGAGCGTGTCGAAGATGCTTATCGAGACCAAGACCATTGGACTAAAATGAGCATTATTAATTGCGCTAATAGCGGTAAGTTTTCAACTGATCGTACGATAAATGAATATAATAAAGATATTTGGAAGCTCACTCCGCAATCTGTAAAACATCATAGCGGAAAGTAGTAAGGTATTTTATTAAACGATTTGGAAGTAATTTAATCTAAGTCGTTTGATATTAAATTGACTTAAAGCCTTTTTTATCTTGGGCAATAATCTCTAAAATTAATATCAGGAAATATATTATCCATCGTCTCTAAAGCGCTTAAGTAGCGTTCATTAATCCGATTCTTTCTGATGCCTTCGTGTAAATAATTAAAGCGAGCCAAGTGATCGGTAATGCGTTTGTTTGCGTATTCGGTCGAAGTGCCGGCTTTCATAATAAATGGCCAGTCTGAGGCTTGAGCTAATAATAAAGATCGAGCGGCTTGATTGGCCGCGCGTTCTTGTAGAGGCGTTACACTTAAATCTCTTAAATCGATTGCCAATTGTTCCATTTCTGCTTCGGCTTGATGCAAATAAGGATAAATCCAACTGTTTGTTTCATTCAGCCAGTAACTGTAATAACCTTGATCTCCCCAAGTAGACGCGGCAGGGGTTGCAATCTGCGCAGGGATCGCTTGCTTTAAATAATCAGTGCAGGAGCAACTTCCTATAGTTACACTTGCATCACCCGCTAGCCTTAATACTTCTTCTAACCATTGCGGGCCTTCAAACCACCAATGCCCAAAGAGCTCGGCATCATAGGGCGCTAAAATTATGGGTGCTCTATCCATTTTTTGATTAAGCGCTGCAATTTGTTGTTGGCGTTTATTAATAAAATCTGCCGCATGATGCTTAGCTTTTGCGCTGGCTATTGTTGGATCATACAATTGTTTTTCGATGTCTTTGCCGGTAACACGATAGTATTTAATGCCGGTTTTGCAACGCGTATTGCCATCTAAAATATACGGCCCGATTTCATCAAGAGCTAGATCAAAACCGATATCTTTATAATATTCACGGTAATCAAAATCCCCGGGATAGCCTTCGTGAGAACTCCAGACTTGTTTAGAGGAATCAGGGTCGCGACCAAAGGCATGCACACTATTGCCACAATTGATGGGCGCATACACACCGTTTTTAGGCGCCGGTGCTGCGTCTAAAATTCCATGACTGTCTACAAAGAAATAATTTAATCCGGCTTGGGCAAGGAGTTTTTCTAAACCAGGATAATAAGCACATTCAGGCAACCAAATACCGGTCGGAGCAAAACCTAAGTGAGATTTAAAGGTGTTAACTCCAATATTAATTTGATTACGGACGGCGGTTTCACTGATATTAAGCAAGGGTAAAAAACCATGCGTAGCCGCACAAGTAATTAGCTCTAAATGACCAGTATGATGATGTTTTTTAAAGGCATTGATAATATCGCCTTGATACTGATCTTGGTAAACAGCGAGCGTGTTCTGATAAAACTTTAAGTAAAACTGCGCAAGTGGCTTAAATTCAGCTAAATTTTGGGTGCGAATAACTTCTTTTTCAGCTAGTTCTATACGCGATTCCAAATACTTAAGATAGCGTTGTTGCAATAACTCATCCCGTAACATGCTGAGTAACGGTGGGGACAGTGATAGCGTTAAACGATAGTCGATTTGGTCGTGTAGTAAACGATCAAGTACACCAATTAAAGGGATATAACATTCGGTGATGGCTTCAAATAACCAGTTTTCTTCAAAAAAACTTTCGTGCTCTGGGTGCCTTACATAGGGTAAGTGAGCATGTAATATTAAACTTAAAAATCCGGTCTTCATGGATACTATTTAGTGCGTAAAGTTTTGGCCAGATGCAGTTTTTATGGCGCTGCTTGGTCTATTTACAGGACAGCGTTTAGCAATAGGTTGAAATAACTGTACGGTATTTTTGATAGGTTCAACTAAGTGCTCAAGACTCTGCTGTAGAGGGACTTGAGTAACATTTGAAGTCACCAGTGAGTAGTATTGTAATTCGGCATCCTTTTGGCTAAGACTAGCGTAGTAATGAGGACTGTTTGATTTATTGGGTAAGGTTAGCGTCTGTTGACCTTCGCGCTTATTAATAAAAAAATCTAACCAAGCGTACTTAGGATCATCAGGATGGGTATCCGCTAATGGATGCAGACTTAAAGTGAGTTCTGGATTAGGGTTTTCGTTATGCACTGAGTGTGCTTCAAGATTTTTCTCTAATTCAGGTTCAGGTAAATGCCAATAGGCATGAACATGCTCTGGATCAATAGGCATTAGAAAGATTTCGGGCTTGGTGTTCTTAATGCTGGGAGCAAATCCAGAACTGATTATTTGGCTAATACCCAATAATTCTTGAGTCGTTAAAGTTTCTTTAGTTATTTCAGGCGTTGTTTCTGGGCGCAATACAGGTGCAAAATCTTGATTGATTTCTAGGCTAATCGCTAACAATTCTTTAGAGGATAGTTGTTTGCTAGGTTGATTTACAGAGGATGAAGTCGCCATCACTTACCTTTTAAATCATTAATGATTGGGTTCAAGATCAGATTTACCTTCTTTAGGAATGCTGCTTCTAAACGAAGTCTCAGTATACTTGTTAAATTAAGCACTATCATCCAAATTTATCATAAAAAACGCTAAACTTTGTCGATTGCTGGACTTTTTTGCGTTATTGTATCTGTTTTTACAAGGCATGGAGCCTTTCCACCTTATAACTACTCGAATTATTGAGAAGATGACTGAAGCTTTAATCCCCCTAAATATAAATGTATATCTAGACGAAGATATCGGTTCTGGAGACATTACCGCCGCCATTATTCCTGAAACAGCACAAGCTTATGCTGAAGTCATCACAAGAGAGGCTATGGTGATGTGTGGTCAGGCTTGGTTTAATGCCGTGTTTGCACAATTAAACTCAGATGTTGTGATTAATTGGTTGGTAGTCGAAGGTGATGATATAGCTGCAAATACCTTGTTATGCACAGTGCAAGGTCAAGCGAGAACCTTATTAACGGGGGAGAGAACCGCACTTAATTGGATCCAGTTGTTGTCCGCAACAGCAACGGTTGCTAAAGCGTATGCAGATGCAGTAGCAGGCACGGGATGCAAGGTTTTGGATACGCGTAAAACTATTCCCGGTTTACGTGATGCTCAAAAGTATGCAGTGGCTTGTGGTGGTGCTTATAATCATCGGATTGGTTTGTATGATGGCGTTTTAATTAAAGAAAATCACATTATGGCGGCGGGTTCAATTACTAAAGCCATTCAAGTCGCTAGACAATTAACTGCCGTGCCAGTTGAAGTAGAAGTAGAAAATATGGCGGAGTTAACAGAAGCTTTAGCGGCTAAACCAGATCGTATTATGTTGGATAATTTTAGTTTAGACGATTTACGTACTGCGGTGGCTTTAACTGCTGGTAAGGTAGAATTAGAAGCTTCTGGCAATATTAGCTTAGAAACAATTAGAGTTATAGCAGAGACCGGTGTGGATTACATTTCTATCGGTGCGTTAACAAAGCATGTTACAGCGGTTGATTTATCGATGCGGGTTAAAGTAATACCCGAATAGGCTTTTAATTTTTGTAAAAGACATGAGTGCCATAATAAACAACTTATGGCACTCAAATTTAAAGACGAAGAGCGGGTCTTAGAATTTGAAAAATGAAGTTAAATCTCCAATAGCGGGTTGATTAGCCGGTACATAAGGGCTGTGTTCATTTCTTTTGGGATTAGGTAAGTTATCACGGCTACGCGCACTTAAAGTTGGTAAACGCCAGTTGCGTTCGATAAACTTTAAGATAGACGCATGGTCATGGTAAGTATGATCGATATAATTCTTTTTAGCGTAAGGTGAAACCACGATCATTGGAATTCTTGGGCCATCGCCAAAGAAGTCTAGGTTTTGGATATAACCGGTATCAAAATATCCGCCACCTTCATCAGTTGTGATGATAATCGCAGTATCAGCCCATTGGCCAGAAGCTTGAACTTTAGCTACTAAATCAGCTAAGAAGGCTTCATAAGCATAAGGTGCTGAATAACCAGGGTGACCACTGCTTAAGTTTTTAGGCACCACAAATGATACAGATGGCAATGCGCTGTTGCTAACATCGTTATAGAAAGAGGTTAAACCTTTTAAGTTAGCTTTTAGGCTAGGATTAGTAACTACATTAGCTGAAGCATTGTGAGGGTCACCAATTGCGTTGTATAAGTATGGACGAGTATTTG
>CAIVAH010000222.1 GCA_903903765.1 uncultured Methylococcaceae bacterium | reverse complement strand
CGTTCCATATTTTGAAACTGTCCACCCCATTCCAAATAATAGGCCTCGGGGAGTTTAACTTGGCTAGCCACGGCTTTTTGCAGTTCTGCTACAAAACTACCTAAGTCGCGGTCGCGGACATTAATACCGACCACAATACGGCGCTTGCCCATTTCTCGACTGATTTGCGATGGGCCATCATTTAGCGTAATGTCCGCTAAATCGCCCAGGGGCACGCTGGCGCCATGTGCCGAGGTTAATAAAATCGCATCGATGGCTTCTACACTATTCCGAAAATTTTCGGGTAAACGCACCGAGGCAGAAAAGCGGCGCTCCCCTTCATAAATCTCGGTGGCTACTTTGCCACCAATGGCGGTTTCAATTACATCATGAATATCAGCGGCATTAATGCCGTGTCTAGCAATAGCTTGGCGATTAACGGTAATGGATAAATAATGTTGGCCGGTGACTCTTTCTACCCGAATATCTTGAGCGCCTTGAATAGAGTTTGCAACTTGCGCAATTGCATTTGCGGTGGTTTTTAAGGATTCTAAATCATCACCAAACACTTTAATGGCTAAATCAGAGCGCACTCCCGTTAGCATTTCATCCACTCGATCAGAAATCGGTTGCGCCATTACAATTTGCACACCGGGTAAATGCGTGCTTAATTTCTCTCTGATTTCATCGGCTATTTGGTCTTGTGTCCAGCCTTCGGGCCATTCATCTCGAGGTTTTAAGCTAATGATGGGAGTCGATTCATTTTGGCTCTGAGAGTCAGCGGGGCTTTCACCCCGGCCAATATTAGTGACCGCTAAACTGACACCCGGAATAGTCATAATTAGGCGCATGGCTTCCATTTCCATGTTAATGCCTTCTTGTAAGGAGATGTTAGGCACCCGATTAATCGCCGGTACGATAGAACCTTCTTTCATTTCAGGAATAAAAGCGCTACCCAAATATGGCAATAAAACTAACGCACTAGAAATTAACAGGGTAGCTACCACCACCACATGTTTGCTGTTTGACAGTGCTAAGTCGAGTAATTTTAAGTAAGGCTTTTTCATAAAAGCGATAATCTTTGTGTCATGTTCGCCAGAAGATTGGCCTTGTAATAAATAAGAACACAATACGGGGGTTAAGGTGAGCGATAAAAATAAGGAGATTAACAGCGCAATAGCAATAGTGTAGGCAAGCGGCGCAAACATTTTGCCTTCCATGCCTTCTAAGGTCATCAAGGGTAAAAAAACTAATACAATAATGCTAACGCCAAAAATAACCGGTGTTGCCACTTCTTGCGCAGCCGCTAACACCACTTTAACGCGACTCGTTGATTTACCTTTGCGCAGTGTTAAGACGCTAAACGCGTTTTCAACCACAACCACCGAGCCATCTACAATCAGTCCTATAGCAATAGCAAGGCCGCCTAGCGACATTAAGTTAGCTGAAATGCCTAGTTGATTCATCACGATAAAAGTGATTAAAGGGGTAATAATAAGCGTACAAACCACAATAAGGCTGGAGCGAACATCACCCAGAAACAGCACTAAGGTAATGATAACGAGCACAATACCTTCTAAAAGCACATGGGTTACGGTACCTAGAGCTGAGTCCACTAATTCACTACGATCATAATAAGGCACTATTTTTAAGTCTTCTGGTAACATGTTTTTAGTGTTTATTTCATCGACGCGGGCTTTAATACGGCTCACCACTTCTTTAGCGTTACCTCCACGCAGCATCATGACTACGCCACCTACTGACTCTGTGTAACCATTTTTAAGCACAGCGCCCACTCGCTCTTCTGAGCCAATTTTTACTTCTGCAACATCATGGATGTGAACGGGCACAGATTGCTCTTCTTTTAATACAATATTCCCAATATCGTCTACGTCTCTAATCAGGCCAATACCCCTAATTAAGTATTGTTCAGCATAATGCGGTAATACGCCACCGCCACTATTGGCATTGTTACGCGTTATAGCGGCTAAGACTTCATCAATGCTGATGTGATAATGGGCTAAACGATCAGGATGAATTAAAATTTGGTATTGTTTGTTATAGCCGCCTTGGGAGTTGATTTCGGCAACCCCGGCAATACCTCTTAATAAAGGTCGAACGACCCAGTCTTGAGTTTCTCGGCGGCGCATCAGTTCGTCAACAGTTAAGGCACGTTCGCCGTCATCACTGCGCTCTAGGGTATATTGATAAACCTCTCCTAAGCCGGTTGATACCGGGCCTAAAATAGGATTAACCCCAGTCGGCATTCTATGACTGACTTCTGTTAAACGCTCCATAACTAACTGCCTAGCAAAATACACTTCAGTGTCATCGGTAAACACTAAGGTGATTAAAGATAAGCCATTTTTATTTAAAGACCGCATTTCCGTTAAGTTGGGTAAGCCCGTCATGGCGATCTCTAAGGGCACCGTAATAAAACGTTCGACTTCTTCTGGAGAGCGCCCGCGGGATTCGGTGGCAATTTGGACCTGTACATTGGTAACATCAGGAAAAGCATCAACGGATAAGTTTTTGAAGGCATGTAGGCCAAAAAAGACCATACAAATGGCGAAAGCCAGTAGTAGTACCCGGTTATTTAAGCTGCCTTTAATTAAGCTTTCTATCATAATTATTAATCCGCTTTGTGGCTTTGTAATTCATTATTAAGGTGGAAGGCGCCTTCTATAACCACATTATCACCCGCCTTTAAGCCGCTGATAATGGGGCGGACATTGCCTTGGCGGGGGCCTAATTCAACAGGGATAAGCTCAAACTCACTGTTGGTGAGGGCTTTAAAAACATGTTCGGTATTATTCAGTCTAACGACCGCTGAGTCTGGCAAAATAAGTTCTTGCACGCCTTGTTTACGGATTGTTAAATTCGCCAGCATATTAGGTTTTAAATTCCGTTGTGGATTGGGTAGGTCTATGCGCACCGTTAAGGTGCGGGTGCTGGGGTTAATCATATCGGCCACGTAATTTAAATGCCCAGATAGATGTGCGTTGGGTAAGGCCGCAATATTAACTTCTGCGGCATCACCTTTGTGTGCCCAGCTAGCTTGCTGTTCTGGGAGTTCTGCGACTATCCAAACATGGGATAAATCAGCAATGGTAAATAAAGCATCAGAAGGTTGAATGACCTGTCCTACGGTTACGTTTCGCTCCACAATGGTGCCTTGAATACTGGCAGTGATGGGGAGCATAGAATGAATTACTTGATGTTCAGAGAGATTTTTAAGATCTTTTGGGCTCATGCCTAGGGCACGTAAATGATCGGCCGCGGTGCGTAAATCTATTTTACTTTCTTCTAGGCCGGCCATTTTTTCTTGTAAGTTAGCCTTGGCAATAACGCCGTTGTCTTGGAGGCGCTGTGCTCTATCAACGCTAAGTTGTCTTAAGTGCGTTTGCGAGGAGGTTTTTAAAAAAGCAGACTGGGCTTCGGCGAGTTCATTACTATTGAGTAGGGCCAGTTGTTCGCCTTTACGGACTTCTTGACCCAACAAGGCTTCTGTCTGAATAATACGCCCCGTTACCGTCGCACCAATGCGTGCGACATGTTGTTGATCAAAATCGACACGGGCGGGTAATCTAAACGATTCTTGTATGGACCCTTCACCAATCGTGAGTATTTTAAGTTGTGTAGCTAAGCTGGCAGGGACTTGTACGTGGGGATTGCCAGTGCCAAACCCCACACGAGGTAGTAATAAAATCAAGCTTAATAATAAAACATTAAAACTGCTCATGATCATAGGTGCCTAGATTAAGAATAATATGAATAAGTTATATTCAGATTATATGCAGATTATATGCCATGAGTAGAATTATTTTTAAACTGCACTTTCATGCAGTGGGCAATGGTGCGTAAATTTGGCACATCGAAGCCTTGGAGTAGTTTGTTAAACACACGCTTAAATGTCGGTATTATTTAGGTTGTTACCCTAATGCAGTTTAGTGCCTTGTCAGTGTTCTGTTCTGTTCTGGTTTAGGTCTGCGCATTACTCGATGGCATTAAAATTGTGGATAATATAAATAGCTTTGCTAATTAATCATATTGTTATATAAACTCACTAGTCTATAATTATTTATTATCAACAATAGGAGCCGTGCTATGACTTACAAATTATTAATAATCGGTGTATTGAGCTTGCTGTTGAGCTCAGGTGCACAAGCGGCTTTAATAGCGCGTGGCACGGATATGGTGTATGACGATGTGAATAACATCACTTGGGCAGCTGATGCTAATTTATTTAAAACCCAAGCGGCGAGTAATTCCAATTTAGTCAGTGAGATTATTGCGGCGAATAGCGGGGTGATTCATGATACGCCTAATGGTTATGATACTGTGCCAAATAGCGGTGTTCACTCTCTCACCCCAGCAGACTTTAATACCAGTAACGGCCAAATGACGTGGTGGGGCGCACAAGCGTGGGCAAACAATTTAAGCTTAGGTGGTTATACGGATTGGGCTTTACCAACCACCGTACCTGCAGTATTAGGAGTCAATCAAACTGGCAGCCAATTAGGTAATTTGTTTTATACCCAACTCGGTGGTGTAGCCAATACTTCAATTACCACAACCCATAATGCCAATTACAATCTATTTTCTAACGTGCAGAGCTCTGTGTACTGGTCGAGTAGTGAGGACGCGCCCGATCCGAGCAACGCGTGGATCTTCCTTACCGGCAATGGCGGCCAGTACCCCAACGTTAAGGATATCCAGTTCTACGCATGGGCTGTTCGCCCGGGCGATGTTGCCGCCGTTCCGCTCCCCGGT
>CAIVAH010000221.1 GCA_903903765.1 uncultured Methylococcaceae bacterium | reverse complement strand
GGACGTAAACGTCGAACTGGCTGGTTTGATGCTGTTGCAATGCGTAAATCAGCAAAATTAAATAGCTTAAGTGGTATTTGTTTAACTAAGTTAGATGTTTTAGATGGTTTAGAAAAAATAGGTATTTGTACTGCTTACAAATTAAATGGTGAGCTTACAGAAACTGCGCCATTAGGAGCGGATCAGTATGAGCAATGTGAGGCTATTATTGAAGAAATGCCCGGTTGGACTGAAAATACCTTTGGTGTAACCGAATATACCAACTTACCCGAAAATGCTAAGGCCTATATTAAGCGTCTTGAAGAATTAGTAGGTGTAAAGATAACAATTGTTTCTACTGGGCCAGACAGAGATGAAACAATCGTGCTTGAACATCCGTTTGCATAGGATTTTAGGTAGATGAAAAAAATAAACGTATTGTTTGTTTGTATGGGTAATATTTGCCGTTCGCCAACAGCGGAAGGTGTGTTCGCTAAATTGCTTAAAGATCGACAGTTAGAAACCGCATTTATGATTGATTCAGCGGGAACTCATGCGTTTCATGCTGGGAAACCAGCTGATTTAAGATCGCAACAGGCCGCTTTGGAAAGAGGTATAGATCTTTCGCAATTGCGTGCTAGAAAGGTCATCATGGGCGATTTTGAGGATTTTGATTATTTACTAGCAATGGATGAGCATAACTTTGAAACAATGATGCAGGCTTGTCCTTCGCCTTATCAACATAAAATTAAATATTTTCTTGATTATGCGCCTCATGTTAAAGTGCGAGAAGTGCCTGATCCATATTACGGTGGACCTTTTGGTTTTCAAGACGTTTTAGATTTGATTGAGGCTGCTTCTGAAGGTTTTTTGCAATCTTTAGAGGCTTCAGGTCATCTTGATAAGTCAATTAAACTATAAAGGTGTGAAGTGTCGATAGTTTCTAATACGATAAATTATTTAGATGGTGAAGTTTTATTAGAAGGTTTTTTTGCCTTTGATGATGCAATTCAAGGACAAAGACCTGCTATCTTAATTCATCATGCTTGGACAGGTAGAGATGAATTCGTAATTGAAAAGGCTAAGCAAATTGCTGAATTAGGTTATTTGGCTTTTGCAGTTGATATGTATGGGAAAGGTGTTTTAGGCAGTAGTAAAGAAGAAAATGCCCAATTGATGCAGCCTTTTATGGAAAATCGGCAGTTAATTAGTCAACGTACTAAAGCCGCTTTAAATGCACTTAAATTGATGCCGTGGGCTGATGATAAGAAAATTGCCGCGCTGGGCTTTTGTTTTGGTGGCTTGTGCGCTTTAGATCTAGCAAGAACCGGTGTAGATTTAAAAGGCGTTATTAGTTTTCATGGCTTATTAAGTGCGCCTAAGCAGTTGGTTGATTATGTTATTAAAGCTAAGGTGCTTGCTTTGCATGGTCATGATGATCCTATGGTGACTGTTGAAAACGTGCAGGCTTTTCAATCAGAGATGACACAGGCTGGTGCAGATTGGCAGTTTCATACTTTTGGACAAACGATGCACGCTTTTACCAATCCTCTCGCCAATGATCCCGATTTTGGTACGGTTTATCAACTTGCAGCAGATCAGCGTTCATGGCGTTTATTAGTTAGTTTTTTAAGTGAAATCTTTACGCAATAATTAAAGTATCAAGTCTTTCGACTCATTATCGACAATTTGCTATAATTGTAAGGTTTTTAAAGTTATAGAGTGGCAGTCGATGCAGGGAAATCATGTTTGTACTCTCATATGTAGTTAAATCATTATGCCAACGCACTTTTATTGGTAATCAGTTTATATAGGGATCAATGTCAAACTTCGCTAAAGAAATTATTCCTGTTAATCTCGAAGATGAGATGAAGCAGTCCTATCTTGATTACGCCATGAGCGTTATCGTAGGTCGTGCCCTCCCAGATGTTAGAGATGGTTTAAAGCCAGTGCATCGTCGTGTTTTATATGCGATGAATGAATTGGGTAATGATTGGAATAAACCGTATAAAAAGTCTGCACGTATCGTTGGTGATGTAATCGGTAAATATCATCCTCATGGTGATACCGCGGTATATGACACGATGGTTAGAATGGCGCAGCCTTTTTCTATGCGCTATATGTTAATTGATGGACAAGGAAACTTTGGTTCTGTAGATGGTGATCCCCCAGCCGCGATGCGTTATACGGAAGTGCGTATGGCGAAAATCGCTCATGAATTATTGGCCGATTTAGATAAAGAAACGGTTAATTTTATTCCGAATTATGATGACTCAGAAATTCAGCCTGAAGTATTGCCGACTAGAGTACCCAATTTATTAGTTAATGGTTCATCTGGAATTGCAGTGGGTATGGCGACTAATATTCCACCTCATAATATGGGTGAAGTGGTTAGTGCTTGTTTAGCAATGATCGATAATCCTGATTTGACTATTCGTGATTTGATGTTGCATATTCCAGGGCCAGATTTTCCAACAGCGGCATTTATAAATGGATCTGCAGGTATTTATAGTGCTTATACCACTGGCAGGGGCAAAATTTATTTACGTGCTAGATGTCACTTTGAAGCAATTGGTGATAGTAGTCGTCAGGCAATCATCACCACAGAATTACCTTATCAGGTCAACAAAGCGCGTCTGCTAGAAAAAATTGCCGAGTTGATCAAAGAAGGCAAGCTCGAAGGTATTTCTGCTTTAAGAGATGAATCTGATAAGGATGGCATGCGCATGGTTATTGAGTTGCGACGCGGTGAAGTCCCCGAGGTCGTTTTAAATAATCTTTACAAACAAACCCAATTCCAAACAGTATTTGGTATCAATATGGTGGCCTTATTAGATGGTCGTCCACATTGCATGAATCTACTGGAAATTTTAAGTGCATTCATTAATCACAGGCGTGAGATTGTAACTCGAAGAACGATTTACAATTTGCGACGTGCTAGAGAAAGAGCACATGTTTTAGAAGGTTTGGCTGTTGCTTTGGCAAATATTGATGTGATGATTGAGTTAATCAAAACATCTCGCAACAGAGAAGAAGCGAAAGAGGGTTTATTAGCTAGAAACTGGAACGCTGGTTTAGTTTCATCTTTGTTAGAAAGGGCAGATGCTACACGTTCAAGACCAGAAGATTTAACCGAAGAGTTCGGTATTCATAATGGCCTATATCGTTTATCAGAAACTCAAGCTCAAGCAATTTTAGACTTACGTTTACATCGCTTAACAGGCTTAGAACAAGATAAGATAGTCAATGAGTATAAGTTGTTATTAGAGCAAATAGATGAGTATTTATTTATCTTAGCGAATGACTTTCGTTTAATGGAGATCATTAGAGAAGAACTTGTTGCTATTAAAGACGAATACTCGGATCAACGTCGTACTGAAATTATTCAAAATCAGTTAGATTTGTCAGAGCAAGACCTCATTACAGAAGAAGATATGGTCGTGACTATGTCTCATGAGGGCTATGTTAAGTCTCAACCACTGAGTGACTATAAAGCACAACGCAGAGGTGGTCGTGGTAAATCTGCCACAGCAACTAAAGATACCGACTTTGTCGATAAATTAATCGTTGCTAATACTCACGATACAATTTTATGTTTCTCTTCTTTAGGGAAAGTATATTGGTTGAAAGTTTATCAATTACCTGTTGCAAGTCGGGCTGCGCGTGGTAAACCATTCGTCAATTTACTACCATTAGAAGATGGCGAGAAAATTAATGCGTTGTTACCAATCCGTGAATTTACTGAAAATAAATTTATATTTATGGCAACCTCAGCCGGTACTGTTAAAAAGACGCCGCTGAATGAATTTGAACGTCAACGTGCTAGAGGAAAAATTGCGATTGATTTAAAAGAGGGTGATACCTTAGTAGGCGTTGCTGTTACGGATGGAAAGCAAAATGTCTTATTGTTTGGTAGTACCGGTAAAGCAGTTTGCTTTAACGAAGAAGATGTGCGTTCTATGGGTAGAACAGCTGCCGGTGTTAGGGGTATGCGTTTACAGGAAGGTCAGAAAATTATTTCTTTGATTATTGCTACTGAAGGAACTGTACTAAATATTACTGAAAATGGTTATGGTAAACGAACTAAACTAGAGGAGTTTACTTGCCATAAGCGTGGCGGTCAGGGGTTAATCGCGATACAAACATCTGAACGTAATGGCTCTGTAGTCGGTGCTGTGTTAGTAAATGATACTGACGAAATTATGTTAATTACTGATGGTGGTCCTTTAGTTCGTACTCGAGTAGATGGAATATCTGTTGTTGGAAGAAATACTCAAGGTGTTACTATTATTAGGTTGGATAAAAAGGAAAAAGTAATTGGGGTTGATCGTATTGACGGCCTAGCAGGTGTTGATGACGAAACAGATGATGAGCTTAATACTGAAATAGAAAATAATGATTTAATTGTTGATGAAACTGGCATTGTTGATGTCGATACAGGAAATGACCTTGAGATCGATAATGACGATGAAACTGTTTAAGTGTTGTTAAATCATTTAATTTAAGAGTTAAGCAATGTCTGAGATTTATAATTTTAGTGCTGGCCCCTCGGTATTTCCAAAATCGGTATTAATTCAAGCGCAGAAAGAATTATTGGATTGGCAAGGTTGTGGTCAATCAGTCATGGAGATGAGTCACCGAGGCAAGTTTTTTCCAATTATCGCCGAGGAATTAGAAGAGGATTTACGCCACTTAATGGCGATACCTGATAATTATAAGGTGCTATTTTTACAAGGTGGGGCTTCTGCGCAGTTTTCCTTAATACCGCAAAATATTCTTAGAGGGAAATCTAAGGCTTGTTATATTAAAACAGGTGCATGGTCAGAAAAAGCTGTAATCGACGCGCAAAATTACTGCGATGTTGTCGTCAGTGCTAGTTCGGAAAATACGGCTTATACAAATATTCCCGATGAATCGACTTGGCTTCTAGATGATCAGGCCGCTTACCTTCATTACACTACCAATGAAACTATTCATGGGGTCGAGTTTTCTAGTATTCCTGATGCTAAAGGTTTACCTTTAATAGCCGATATGTCCTCAAATATATTGTCTAGAGCAATTGATGTGAGTCGATTCGGTTTGATTTATGCAGGTACTCAAAAAAATATGGGGCCAGCTGGGGTTACTGTGTTAATCGTTAAAGATGATTTATTGGGTTATGCTAGCAAAATTACGCCTCCTGTCTTTAATTATCAAGAACAAGCTAAAAACGGATCTATGTTAAATACCCCTGCTACTTACAATTGGTATTTAGTGGGTTTAGTGCTTAAATGGTTAAAAGCGCTAGGTGGTATTTCTGCCATCGAGAAACTTAATGAGGCTAAGTCAGCAAAACTTTATCAAGCTATTGATCAATCCTCTTTATATTCTAACCCAGTGGCTATTGCTGATCGGTCACGGATGAACGTACCCTTTATTTTATCAGACGCTTCATTGGATAAAGAATTTCTTGTTTCTGCAGAAGCCAATGGTTTATTTGAGTTAAAAGGGCATCGTTCTGTTGGGGGAATGCGGGCAAGCATTTATAATGCGATGCCTGAAGCAGGTGTTCAGGCTTTGATTGATTTTATGCTTGAGTTTGAGCGTACGCATTAATTTTAATAAACCGATATAGAGTAGATATGTCATCAGTCACCCCACTATCTGAATTAAGAAACCGAATTGACGCCATTGATGCGCAGATTTTAGCGTTAATTAATCAGCGTGCCTTATGTGCGATAGAAGTTGCAAGAACTAAAACTGCTGAAGGTGAGCAGGGCACATTTTATCGGCCTGATAGAGAGTCCTTGGTTTTAAGAAGAATAAAAGAATTAAATTCAGGCCCGTTAGAAGATTTGACTGCAGTTAGGTTTTTTAGAGAATTGATGTCGGCTTGTTTAGCTTTAGAAAAACCAATGGATATCGCTTTCTTAGGTCCAGAAGGCACTTTTACGCAACAAGCGGTATTTAAACATTTTGGTCACGCTGTTAAAACTATACCGGTGAGCAGTATCAATGAGATATTTGGTGCTGTTGAGTCGGGGAAGTGTCAATTCGGAGTCGTGCCCGTTGAAAACTCAACTGAAGGAGTGATTAGTCATACTTTAGATCGCTTTTCTACATCATCATTAAATATTTGTGGTGAGGTTGAAATTCGGGTGCATCAAAATTTAATGGGGCAGGTTAGTAATTTAGCTGAAATTACAGAAGTTTATTCACATCAACAATCTTTAGCACAATGTCGGCAATGGTTAGATAATCATTTGCCTGCTGTTAAACAAATTGCTGTTAATAGTAATGCAGAGGCAGCGAGATTGGCATCAGTTAATCCAAATACGGCAGCGATTGCTGGAATTGCAGCGGCAGATGTTTACCATCTAAATATTCTGGAAAATAATATTGAAGATGAGCCTAATAACACCACGCGTTTTATAATTATAGGCCAACAATTATCTGCCCCGACGGGTAACGATAAAACTTCATTAGTTGTCTCTACAGGCAATCAGCCGGGTGCGTTACATAGGATATTAGAACCTTTTGCTAAATTTGGTATCGGTATGGTTAATATTGAATCCAGACCGTCTAGGCAAGGCTTATGGGATTATTTGTTCTTTATAGATATTGAAGGGCATAGCGATGATAAGGTGGTTGCAGAAGCTTTAGAAACTGTTAAAGATCGAGTGCAAATGTTTAAGTTATTAGGTTCCTATCCTAAAGCCGTACTATAGTTTTTGCTTGGGATATCAATAAAGAGTTCACTATAAAATCATGAATAATAAAATTTATCAGCTTGCTTCCGTCGGCGTACAACAACTTATTCCTTACAAAACAGGTAAACCAATAGAAGAATTAGAGCGTGAATTGGGATTAACTCAGATTGTAAAATTAGCCTCTAATGAGAATCCTCTAGGACCAGGAAAAAAAGCCTTAACTGCAATTCAACAGGCTTTATCAGGCTTAGCCTTATATCCTGATGGGAGTGGGTATGCTTTAAAGCAAGCTTTGGCACAAAAATATAATCTTGATATTGAGCAAATTACTTTAGGTAATGGCTCTAATGAATTGTTAGAGTTGGTGGCGAGAGCTTTTTTAACACCAGAGTTTGAGGTGGTCTTCTCGCAGCATGCGTTTGCGGTATATCCAATTGTGACTCAAGCGATTGGCGCTAAAGCTGTTGTGGTGCCAGCATTAAATTATGGGCATGATTTAGACGCTATGCTTAATGCCGTCACCGATAAAACTCGCATAGTATTTATTGCTAATCCAAATAATCCGACAGGTACACTATTAACGCAAGAAAGTGTTGAGCGATTCATAGCAAGTTTGCCACAAACGTGTATTTGTGTTTTAGATGAGGCCTATTTTGAGTTTGTGAGCTCAGTTGAGCCAATAGATTCAATTGACTGGTTAAAAAAATTTGCTAATCTATTGATCACTCGAACTTTCTCTAAGGCTTATGGTTTGGCAGGATTAAGAGTCGGTTATGGTTTGTCTAGTCCGGAAATGGCAGATATTCTTAACCGTGTACGACAGCCCTTTAATAATAATACTCTGGCTTTGGTCGCTGCTGAGGCTGCGTTAAGTGATGAAGAGCATTTGCGGGAAACTTTACGTACTAATGCTTCAGGTATGTTGCAAATCACGGATGGCTTTAAAGCGTTAAACCTGACATGGATTCCATCCGCAGGTAACTTTGTTTTAGTTGATATTAAACAGTCTGGGCAAGCGCTCCATGATGCCTTACTGAGAAAAGGCGTGATTGTCAGACCGGTAGGTAATTATGAATTACCCCAGCATTTACGTATTAGCATAGGTACTGAGGCAGAAAATAAAATATTTTTACAAGCCTTGGCTGAATCATTGAATAATGTTTGATAGCTTATGTGTTATCGGTGTAGGTTTGATGGGTGGTTCGATTGCCCGCGCCGCTAAATATTATGGTTTAGCCGCAAATGTTGTCGGTTTTGGTCGTGAAGAAGATGAACTGAATCTTAAAACGGCAAAAGCATTAGGGGTAATTGACGAGTATTATCTAAGTATAGATCAGGCTGTAAAAAACGCGGATTGCGTTTTGATTGCTACACCTGTCGCGGCCTTAGCAAGCGTTTTTAGTTTACTAAAGCCCTATTGGTCTGCACAGGCTATTTATACGGATGTGGGTAGTACTAAAGCCAGTATTGTGGATGCTGCAAAATTGGTGTTTGGCAATGTTCCTAATAATTTGGTGCCCGCTCATCCTATTGCTGGTGCAGAGCAAAGCGGTGTCGAAGCCTCGTTTTATGATCTATTTTTAAATAGAAAACTGATCATAACCCCCTTAGAAAATACCCGTCTTGATGCTTTAAATAAAATAAAATTATTTTGGGAACGATGTGGTTCTGATGTTTCGATAATGTCTGTTGCACAGCATGACGAGGTTTTAGCTGCAACAAGTCATTTGCCACATATTTTGGCTTTTACTTTGGTTAATATGTTGGGGCATAAGGATCAACAATCTGAAATCTTCAAATATGCCGCTGGTGGATTTAGAGACTTTACCAGAATTGCATCGAGTGACCCCACAATGTGGCGGGATATTTGTCTAGCTAATAAAAATGAAATAATTCCATTGATTCAGCAAACCAAGCAGCAATTAGATAAAATACTGGGTTTGTTGGAGAATAACGATAGTCAGCAACTTTTATCAACCTTTGCGTATGCCAATACTGCGCGGCAACGCTTTCTTAATCAGTTTGAAGGAAATATGTCTAAATCAATTACATTTCAAGTTCAACCCGGTGGTGCATTAAAGGGTGAAGCCCGCGTTCCTGGTGATAAATCAATGTCGCATCGCTCAATTATGTTAGGTTCTTTAGCTGAAGGAACTACGCATGTTAAAGGTTTTCTTGAAGCAGAAGATGCACTTGCTACATTGCAAGCATTTCGAGATATGGGTGTTGAGATTGAAGGTCCTGTTAATGGATGTTTAACCATACATGGTGTTGGTAAGCACGGTTTAAAAGCACCAAAGAACGAGTTATATTTAGGTAATTCGGGTACTTCAATGCGTTTATTGAGTGGTTTATTGGCGGGTCAGGCGTTTGACTCTGTTTTGACTGGAGATAAGTCGTTATCCGGTCGTCCGATGAAACGTGTTACGGGTCCTTTGGCAGCAATGGGTGCGGATATAAAAACTACCGAAGCAGGTACTGCCCCACTTTATATTACTGGAAAATCAGGGCAACTCAGCGCTATACAATATGAAATGCCGATGGCGAGTGCGCAAGTCAAGTCTTGTTTGTTATTAGCAGGCATGTACGCAGAGGGTGAAACAAGTGTTATTGAGCCAGCGCCCACCCGAGATCATACTGAACGTATGTTGTCTGGTTTTGCTTATCCTGTTTTAAAAGAAGGCAGTAAAGTAACTATCAATGCTAATGGTAGTTTAACCGCATGTGATATTGATGTGCCAAGTGATATTTCTTCAGCAGCATTTTTCTTAGTGGGCGCTTCAATTGCTCCTGGTTCTGATTTATTACTAAAACATGTGGGAATTAATCCTACACGAACCGGTGTTATTGATATTTTACGTCTGATGGGTGCAAAGATTGAAGTACTTAATGAGCGTACAGTGGGCGGCGAGCCTGTTGCTGATTTGCATGTGGTTTATAGTCCGCTTAAGGGTATCGATATTCCAGAAGAGTTGGTGCCATTAGCAATTGATGAATTTCCAGTACTTTTTGTTGCTGCAGCTTGTGCAGAAGGTCAAACACGTTTAACGGGTGCTGAAGAATTAAGAGTAAAAGAGTCGGATCGTATTCAGGTGATGGCAGATGGATTGCAGATATTAGGCGTCGATGCTCAATCGACAGCAGATGGCATGATAATTCAAGGTGGTCCAATCGGCGGTGGCGTAGTAACGTCTCATGGCGATCATCGTATTGCTATGTCGTTTTCTATCGCTGGATTAAGAGCTAGTGCGCCCATTACCGTATTGGATTGTGCAAATGTAAATACTTCATTTCCTGAATTTAAAGATTTAGTTAAGAGCTTGGGTCTAAATTTAGTGTGTGAGGAAGCTTAATGTCAATTCCAGTCTTAACGATCGATGGCCCAAGTGGCGCAGGAAAGGGTACGGTTAGTCGCTTAGTAGCAAAAAAGTTAGGCTGGAATTATTTAGATAGTGG
>CAIVAH010000220.1 GCA_903903765.1 uncultured Methylococcaceae bacterium | reverse complement strand
GTGGATTAATGGTTTATCAATACGGTGTCGCCGTGCATCAAACTCCGGCAGAAGCAATCTTATCAAACGCTAATCCTAATAACGCTGTTTCGTCAGAACCTCAATTAGGCGAAGTGCCAACTGCAACTTCAGACCTTAATTCAACCCACCATCACCACGACCACAGTCACCACCACGATCATCACTAACAATCAACGTTAAGCCGGGAGGTAATGTTTCACCAAACATTTGCTTTTCGGCTTTTTCATCGAGCTCTTTATATTGTTCTACCATCTCTACCCAAGAGACGGGGGATTTACTTAATTTTAGTTTTTCTATAATTTGGGTTCGCATTTGCTCCTCAATATCTTGATCACGATCGCCACTCATTCTAGCAATCAGTGTGGCTGCAAATGCCGCATGCTGATTTTTTTTCCAATCTTCAGTCATTATTTGCATTAACAAATGCTGAGCAACCGACGCCGGTAATACATTATGTTGACTGCCATAAAACGGGACGCGCGCGCCAACTCGTCCAACCGCCCACCATGTTTGAATAGACTCGGACGGTTTTTGCAATCGAGTTAACAACCAATCGGCCAGTTGCGCTTTTTTATCTAGTGGCAATTTCTCTAATACCGCTGCTAATCTAACAATATCATCATAACTACGTATTTTAATCTGTTTAGCGACATTGACTTGTCTTGCCGCAGATGGATTTATGTATTTTGATATATCGGTGAAGATTTGCTCTTGTGCGATCACTGATAATCCCCCCGCTATACGTCGCCATAAAGTCCACCATTCCGCCCAGTTCTGAGTTTCATTTACATACTGTATGCCTTGTGCATAGTGCTTCCATAACTGATCTACTCGCCATTCATCTAATACATCACCTAATCCAGGGCGCAGACAAAAGCCAACCAAATTCAACCACACACGTTCATGATTTTCAGAACGACGATGGTTTTTGGAATTATCAAGTAACACCGTAAATAATGCGCGTATTAACGGTAACTCCCATTCTAAGCGATCTGCCCCCAAGTGTTTTTCTAATTCAGCCCGGAGGTTTTTAACAGCCTTAACATCAATATGTTTGGATTTAGAACCAAAAATAGCGATTATCTTATCGACCGCACCAGTAAATTGAATAGGCAATCTATAATCTTCAGCTTGTAAAGTAGCCGCCGTTTTTTTACGCAACTGAAACTCAACATTCCACCGCTGATTTGCGTTATCTATCGAAACACATTCAATTTTCAGCACACCAATTTCAGTTTGAGTCACTGCTAATTTGACAATCACTTCATCACTTGAAGTCTCCACAGTCCTGTCAAATGCCGCTACTAAGGGCGGTAAAAAATTAAAATCATCATTTAAGTTAATAATTTCACCGGCCGTATAGTCTGTATCACCCGTAGTTGATGCCAAATGAAACCGGACGGGCAAACCCAAGCGTAGGGCAAAATACTTATCTTTTAAAATGACTTCATCACCTTCTTCGCTACCTTTAGGTAACACACACACGCCTTGATTTACATCGGCTTTATCAGCATCCAAAACTAAAAAATAACTTCGAGCTGCACCACCTCCAATTTTAAGTTTATTATTGCGCTTAGCTAATGCATAACTAACAGCGCCATATGCAACAGACAAATCAGGGTGCTGATTTTCTAATAACGTAACTGGTTTAGAACCCCATGAATTGAGTAACTCTTGCACACGTTGACTTAGCAATTGGCTACGAAACACCCCGCCATTCAGTAATAAGGCATCAGGCACACTGCCTTCACCTTTCATGGCCTCTTGTGAGGCATTTTTATGTTGTTGTAAAAAATCAGCCAGATGTTTACTAATGGCAGGATCTGCCGCATACGGCAAACCAAACTCTACCACTCCACTCCTTTTTACATTCGGATAATCATCTTGATTAGATAAGGGGAAAAAACCATCTAAGGCTAAAACACGTACCTCGTCTCGGGTAAATAACACACTACGTGAAGCACCTATCAGTTTAGAGCCACCGCCTAATAAAGTAACGGATACTTGTTCTGGAGCATCTTTTGCTAGCAACTGTTCTTTAGCGAGCCGGCATTGCTCTAATAATTGCGATAAATCGGCTTGCGATAAGCGTTTTTGATCTGCGACCAAACGACTTTCAGCTAAATGCGCCATGGCAAGATCAATGTTATCACCACCCAGCATAAGATGATCACCAACACCAATACGGGTTAATTTAGGTTCTTTCGCTCCAGTTTCAACCTTAATAAGAGTTAAATCTGTAGTACCCCCTCCGACATCACAGACTAACAATAAATGCACATCACTCAAAGACTGCTGAAGATTATCGGCATTTATTCTTAACCAGTCATAGCAAACAGCTTGCGGCTCTTCTAAAAAACGCAACTTAGTTAAGCCTGCCATTTTTGCTGCTTCTAAGGTTAATGAGCGGGCTTCTTCATCAAAAGAGGCCGGAACTGTAATAACAATATCTTGTTGTTCTAAGGGAGCGTGTGAAAACTTATGTCCCCAAACTGTCCTAATATGGGCCAAATAACTAGCGCTCGCTTCAATGGGGGATACCTTTGCAACATCATCATGACTACCCCAAGGTAATATTTCAGCCGTATGATCAACTCCAGGATGTGACAACCAACTTTTTGCGCTGCTAATAAACCGCCCTTTAGATTTTGCCCCTAATAATCGCGCAGCCTCGCCTATAACCACTGGCATATCAGAGAAATTAGCACCTTTGTTATAACTATGAAACTCAATATCATTATGGCTTAACTCTTCTATGGCAGGATGATATCGAACAGAAGGCAGTATCGGTCTTTCAGCCACTTGTCCGGGTGCCACCAATTGCTCCACATTAAACAGCTGAATATCTTGCTGTGTTGAATCTAAACTAGTGAAGGCAACCACGGTATGGGTAGTACCTAAATCAATGCCAACTATGTATTGTGGAGATTGCATTTTCAGGATCAGAGGTTATATATGAATTTATAAACACGCTAAGTTAACGATATCTGATTAGCATTGCAACCCTAATCGTGTGTTTTCTTAAAAGACTTAAAGCAAATAATCAGTTAAAATGGAAGGAATAATAAAAAGCCATTTTAAATGACTTATCGTTTCTTAAACCAGCATTTCAGGGGTCGTTGTATGCGTAAAACACTTATTACTTTTACTGGGGGCGCCGCACTAGCTCTTATACACACATTTACTCATGCGGCAACTGAACTTCCACCAACCACTAAGGTTGATCTTGGCCCTGTTGAAGAGGTCTGCTCTGAGTTTACTGATCCCGCATGGCGTAAAGAACAAACAGTTGATGGCGTTAAAATTCAAGAATCAAAATTATGTAATCCAGATAATCCAGCCGATATTGCTGCATTTGTAAAAGGTACCAATGGCATATCGATGGATACCTTAATGGCGACGCAACTAGCTGCAGATGCTCTCACCTTATCTGATGATACCGACGGTGATGGTGATCCAGATAAAATTATTATCAAACTTGAAGTTGTTGAGCTAAATGGTCATTCACCCGATATGAAAGATCAAACGACAACCTATGATATAGCGCCAGGCATTCAACCTACTTTTTGGGTTTATGCGCCTAAAACTCGTGACATGTCGACCAAAAGTCTCTATGAGTTAGAAGCTAATCCATTATTACGAGCACCCTCACCCGTTATTCGTGTTGAACAAGACGACGTGGTGTGGATAGTGTTAGAAAATACCCATTATTTACCTCACTCTATTCACTTACATGGTATCGATCATCCCTTTATGAACCATGCGGGTTCTGGTAATGATGGCGTAAGCCAAACCAGTAATATGGACACCATGCCGGGCGAAAGTAAAACTTACGTTATAAAGCCCCGTCAACCTGGCACCATGTACTATCACTGCCATGTTCAACCCCATACTCACATTCCTATGGGTTTACAAGGTATCTTTATCGTAGAAGAAAATCGTCCTAACAACTGGGTGCAAACTTTAAACGTTGGTGCGGGCCAAGTTCGTCATCCATCGGTGGCTGTATTAGAAAAATATTCACGTGAATATGACTTACATTATCAATCAGCTGATAAAGAATTACATGAAGTTGTAGCAAGATCAGCGAATGATCCGCGCTTAATTGCTAAACACATGAATACTGAGTACGACACAACCGATGCAACTGATGATTACTTCATGCTAAATGGCCGATCATTCCCTTATACTTTAAGAGAATCATTGATACACATGGAAGAAAATCAACAAGTAAAATTGCGCGTTTTGAATGGTCATACAGAATCATTAGCACTTCATATCCACGGCCATAAACCAACTGTTACGCATTACGATGGTGTGGATAACGGCCCTAACTCTTATATTCAGCGCGATGTGCATGGCATGGTACCGGCTCAACGTATTGATTTATCACTCAGTGGCATTGATGATGGTTTAAATAGCTTTGGTCAAGGTATCTGGATGTTTCATGACCACGTTGAAAAATCTTTTACTACGAATGGCCATGGTGAAGGTGGTGACATTAGCTTGGTGGTTTATAAAGGCTTTGTTGATGAGAAAGGTATACCCTCTGCACACGGCATGAGCCTTGCGCCGTATTTTTCTAAATCAATGTGGAAAGGTAAATATCCTATCTGGCAAGATTATGATGCCTGGGGTAGTTTAGGCTTACCAGATTTAAAAGGTGAGATAAAACCCGCAAAAGTCGCCGTTCAAACTCCGGCAGTTAAAGAATCAGAAGTACAAGCGGCAGCCGCCATAGCCGCACAACAAGATGATTCTTCTGTGTTTGAGAAATTATTATTCGGGATTATCTTAGGCTTATCAGCATATGCTCTAGTACTTAAACGCAAAATAATAATTGACGCTTTGACTAAATTTATCACGTCTAAAGGCCCAACTATTCCGCATTAGTATTGATAATACACTGCGACAAACTCAGCGCGAACGGACTATTTATATAGTCCGTTGCCACTCAGAATATGAAATACAAAACTTGGAAACAAAACCGATCAGGGCGATCTTATCGAACCATATTAGTTCAAGCTAAATAAGCCTCAACTTGGTTCAAAAATTCAACTGGTTGTTGTACATGTAACCAATGCCCTGCTCCATCAATTACACTCAAATGCCCTATGGGAAATAAATCCCTAATTTGTTCTAAATTAACGTAACTAGAATCACCACCCGCTAAGAACAATGCTTGTCCTTGATATGGATTAACGTTATCAACATTAGGAAAGCCAATAATATTATCGCCATTAGCATAAAAGATATCTAAATTAACGCGCCAAACATACTCACCTTCATTCAATACTAAGTTTTGTAACAAGAACTGCCGATAAGTTAACTCAGGTATCTCAAGTTCAAGCCATTGTTCAGCTTGTTTTCGGTTTTTTAATGCAGCTAAAGGTAAAGATTTAAGCGCCGTAATTAACTTATTGAAAGAATGCTGATATTTTACGGGGGCAATATCAGCAACTAACAATTTATTAACCCTATTTGGATAGCTTAAAGCCAACCACATGGCAACTTTTCCACCCATGCTATGCCCTAATAGATTAGCTGTATTAATATTATGAGCATCCATAAACGCCAACAAATCAGCGGCCATATCAGGATAATCCATATTCATATGATGAGGAGACACACCATGGTTACGCATATCCAACACATAAACATGGTGATTTATAGACAATTTATCCGCTACTTGGCGCCAATTACGAGATGAAGCAAAGAATCCATGTAAAATAATTATGGGATTACAATGTGGCTTAGGCTCACCTAATTCGTAATAAGCTAATTCAACGGCTTGAATTTTATTTAAAGCAATAGTCATCTTAGGCGAATACAAACATAGCACCCATTAAAGCGCCAAAAATACCACCCCATACCACTAACCAACCTAAATGTTCTCTAATAATGGCTTGCACCATCTCTTTAACCATTTGCGGTGTTAATTCACTCAAACGTTTATCAATAACACTCTCAATTTTATCGACAATATCCACACCAATCTTATGTGCATCTAAGCCATCTTTAAGCGCCGCTTTAAATCGATCTGACTCAATCATGTCTACCAAAGTAAGACGCATTTTTGCGGTAAAAGGGTCTTTTAAAGGCACTAAAGCCTCTTGACCACCCATCATCATTAACATGCCACCAAAAGATGATTCCATAATTGCAGACACTAAACTCTCAAAAATCTTATCGTAGTCAACGGCATTCAAGAACGGTTCAAGATTGAGCATCTTACTACCTTGTTGCTCTTCTTTTTGAATGAACTGCTCGATATTCTCAGCCGTAAAAAACTGCATCATCATTAGTTGTTTGATTGATAATTTAAACTCTTCAAAGCGAGCAGGAATAACACCAGAACCATATAAAAAAGGTACTTTTTCAAATAACATATAAATGGCCAACCAATTGGTAATTGCACCCGATAGCGCAAAAAAACCAATAGATTTTATTAACTCTGGTTGCACTGGACTGATATAGCCTATGCCAATAACGACTACGGAGAGTAAATTAGTAACAGAACTTTTATTAAATAGATTTTTCATTGGGTAATAATGAGTCAGTGTAAAGATAATTAAAAAAACGTCTATTATAAAACAACACCACGCACATTTATTTTAGTAAAAATTGAAATTAATATAATGTCAACAAGACATCAGTTTTAGTCAACTCGCCAATTAGCCTCATTTCTTTAGAAACAACAGGTAAGCGTTCAGCTTCAGTCTGAGTAAACATCAATAATGCATCGCTTAAAGCCGCATCAGCCTGTATGGTTGGAATAGTGTTTTCCATAAATACCCAAGCTGCTATTATTTCTTTTAATTCTGAATCCCCTAAAAACTGCTTCATTTGCTGTAATGAAATTGCACCTTGGTAAATTCCGTTATCATCAATCACCCAAATTGTTTCAATACTTGATAAGCAAAATAATTGTCCTACTTTTTCAGCGGTCACATGCATATCTACCACTGTCGATACCGCACTTTTTATATCAGAAACCTGCATTAAATAATGTAAATTCTTCTCTGTTTTATTGGATATTTGTCCATAAATAGATTTTGGCTGGATAACAACTGCAATTTGCCTAGTCAACATTACAACTAGAATCAACGGAAATAATAAATTACCATTTAACGTCATCTCAAATACCATTAATATAGCCATTAATGGTGCATGACTTGTTCCTGCTAATAAAGCCCCCATTCCTAAGACGGCATAAACTACATTTTCTGTTTGTAAACTAGGAAATAATAAATGTAAGTGATAGGAGTACAACCACCCCACTGTTGAGCCAAATACTAAAGTAGGCGTAAAAACGCCCCCAACCGTACCTGATCCAACAACAATTAAAGTTGCTAATAACTTTAAAAGTAATAATTGCCAAACAAAATTTGGAGATTCACTTTGATTTAATAAATTCTCAATGACTGCATGACCATTTCCCCAAACATCCGGCATATCCAACGAAATAATTCCTACCACTAAACCACCTAAAGCCAAACTAAAAGGCAAAGGCAAATTAAGGTAGTTGAAAATTTTTTTACTAACGTTTATAAGAAACAACAGAATCGGGGATATTAAGCCACAGCATAAACCTAAGCCTAAAACTGGTAATAGTTCAGTATGAATTGGGACACTAAAAACTGGCAAGGTAAATATAGGACTTATACCAATCCAATGTCGAATAGTAATTGCCGCAAACACACCAGAGACAATAAGTGGGCCTAATACTTCTATCGATATTGACTTCATCACAATTTCGGCAATAAACACTGCGCCGGCTAATGGTGTATTGTAAGCAGAAGCCAAACCAGCAGCACAACCACATGCCACTAACAAACGTAACTTAGGTTTGGAAAAATTAAAAAACCGCCCAGCGCTTGATGCAAATAACGCCGACATCAAAACCATTCCACCCTCTCTGCCAACTGAAGCGCCAGAACTGATAGATAACAATGATGAAAATAACTTCATCACCGTGGGCCTGATTGAAATAACCCCATCACCTAAACGAATCACTTCCAGATATTCTTGTGAACGCATTCCCTTAAAAAGTTTAGAACTTAATAGCAGCATTAAACCCGCTAATAAGCCACCTAAGGTCGGAATCATTAGTCGCATTTCTGGAGATAAACTCTGTGCAATTGATACAATATCGATCGATTGTCCCGTTAAGATATACTTAAAGAGACTGTTAATTTCACGAAATAAAGCAGTAGACAACCCACCCAATATACCGATGAGAGCTGCCCAAACAAAAGTGTTCCTTGACACGTTGGAACCCAACACTTCTAAAAATCGGATTCTAAGAAATAATACAAACTTAACTATTAATGACAACATAGATTTATTACAATTATTTATACAGACATTATTAAACTTTGTTTGATTGTTAAGTGCAACATCAAAGAAACTTTGCCTCTTTTACAATAATTAATTCAAATAGTGAGGATGAGATGCTACCCAAAAACTTTACTTTTGGTCTTATGCAAAATAATGAAGCAGAAATATTAAATGAATGGGCTATAAAAGAGGGTTGGAATCCTGGATTGTCAGATCAACAAGTCGCAATGCACTATGATCCAGGTGCTTTTATAGCATTGCGGCATCATGATGAATTTATTGGTGGAGGATCAATTATTTCTTATGATGGCCTATATGGATTTATGGGATTATTTATCATGCGCTCTGATTTTAGAGGCCAAGGCTTAGGCGCTCAATTATGGCAGTACAGACGAGATAGATTACTGAGTCGATTGCAAGCTAACGCTGCAATAGGTATGGATGGTGTATTTAATATGGCGCCTTTTTATGCCCGTGGCGGGTTTGTTTTAGCTCATCGAGACCTAAGATATGCCGGCATAGCAAAGGGTAATAAAGCGACGGAAGTTACACCATTAAACGATATCGATCATACTATACTCATAGCTTATGATAATAAACATTTTCCTGCGCCTCGAACTGAATTTATTAAATCCTGGATAAAACAAACCGGTGTGTTTGGTTATGCGGTCCTTAAAAACGCTGAGATAGTGGGTTACGGTGTTGCTCGACCCTGCCATCAAGGTTATAAAGTAGGGCCTCTATTTGCGGATACTATGGATATAGCCGATAAAATCCTATCGAGTTTATTATCAGAAATCAATGGTGAACTTGTTCAAATTGATATACCAGAACTCAATACTGCAGCACTGAAATTAGCTATAAAATTTGGCTTTGAAGAATCTTTTGGTTGTGCTCGTATGTATTTAGGTGCAATGCAGCCAGAACCATTAAATACTATTTATAGTGTTACATCCTATGAATTTGGCTAGCTAATAATGAGATTGTAATAATATCTCCTTGAATAATAAAATCTAATCATATTTCTTACCCGTGAATGTAATTCTTTACCTAAGTGCAATCATTCTTGCTAATTTATCTAGTGTTTATTTTGGAGCTAATGCAAGCATAATAAATGCATTTTTATTTATCGGACTTGATTTAACATCCCGAGATAAGCTTCATGAAACTTGGCATAAAAACGGGCTAACATGGAAAATGGCTGTTTTAATTGCCTTTGGATCTCTATTATCCTATCTGCTAAATC
>CAIVAH010000219.1 GCA_903903765.1 uncultured Methylococcaceae bacterium | reverse complement strand
TAGCGGACATATTTCTTTCGTTTCTTTTGCGTGACGCATCAATTAACCATCGCATTGCTAACGCCATACGACGTGAAGGACGCACTTCAACAGGAACTTGATAAGTTGCACCACCTACGCGACGGGATTTTACCTCGACTCTAGGTTGAACATTTTCCAGTGCTTTTGAGAGCACTTCCAGTGGCTCACTGTGCCCCTTTCCTTCGATTACGTCTAAAGCACCGTAAACTATGCCTTCAGCAACTGATTTTTTGCCACTTTCCATAATCATATTCATGAATTTAGTCAGCATAATACTTCCAAACCTTGGATCTGGAATTATTTCTCTTTTTGTAGCAACTCTTCTTCTAGACATTTATAATCAACCTATTAGCTTTTTGGACGCTTTGTTCCGTATTTAGATCTACCGCACTTTCTGTTATTTACACCAGAAGCATCTAAACTCCCACGCACAACGTGATAACGAACACCTGGTAAATCTTTAACACGACCACCTCTAATCAACACCACAGAGTGCTCCTGAAGATTATGCCCCTCACCACCAATATAACTACTAACCTCAGCGCCATTTGTCAATCTTACTCTTGCCACTTTACGTAATGCAGAATTTGGTTTTTTTGGCGTGGTGGTATAAACACGAGTACATACACCTCTTCTTTGTGGACATGCTTCTAATGCTGGCACATTACTCTTTTCAACTTTTTTTACTCTAGGCTTTCTAACCAACTGGTTAATTGTGGCCATATCTTTTAACTCCAATTTTTTTTAAACTGCCATCACATATAATCTAATAATAATTAGAATGATCTGACCAAAGCACTTTGCTTATGTGAGCAGATCATAATACTTGTTAATATTATTTTGGTCAAGCCAAATTTTGTTTATATTAGTTTTTATACATTTAATGCTTGTTTCAAAGCTTCTTCAACATCACCAGCATCAATAGTTTGAATTACTTCGCTTTCTAATTCATTCTGCTGTGTCAGTCTATTTTTTCTACTTTCATGATAAGCTAGACCTGTACCTGCAGGAATCAATCTACCTACAATTACGTTCTCTTTTAACCCTTGCAATCCATCATTTAATCCCCTAACAGCAGCATCTGTTAATACTCTTGTTGTTTCTTGAAACGATGCAGCCGATATAAATGACTCTGTTGCTAATGATGCTTTTGTAATGCCCAGCAGTATTGATTCATAAGTAGCTGGAATTTTACCTAAACTTTCCATTTTATCATTTTCAACGCGCATTGCCGCACGCTCTACCTGCTCACCCTTAATAAACGACGTATCCCCAGGTGAAGTAATTTCTACTTTTCTAAGCATCTGTCTGATGATTGCCTCTATGTGCTTATCATTTATTTTCACGCCCTGCAAGCGATAAACATCCTGAATCTCTTTAACAAGATAATTTGCTAATTCTTCTATACCCCTCAATCTTAGTATATCGTGAGGCGTTAATTCTCCTTCTGCAATTGTCTCCCCTTTTTCAACATATTCACCTTCAAACACAGTAATATGACGCCATTTTGGAATCAACGTTTCAACCTGCTCTCCAGCAGCATCAGTAATAATTACCCTTTGCTTTCCCTTAGTTTCTTTACCAAAAGAAATTGTTCCACTTGTTTCTGCAAGTATAGCAGGATCTTTTGTCTTTCTAGCTTCAAATAAATCAGCAACACGTGGTAAACCACCGGTAATATCCCTCGTTTTACTTGATTCTTGAGGAATTCTAGCAAGTACATCACCAACTCTTACTTCACCTCCATCCTTAATACCTGCAATTGCACCAGCTGGTAAGAAATATTGCGCAGGTATTTCCGTGCCAGGTAAATGTATGGTATTACCCTCTGAGTCTAGTAACTTAACCATTGGTCGCAACTCTTTACCAGCAGATCCTCGTTGCTTAGGATCAGTAACCACAAGCGAACTTAATCCAGTTACTTCGTCAGACTGCTTTTGAACAGTAATGCCATCAAGAAAATCCTTAAGCTCGACGATACCATCTACTTCTGTAATTACAGGATGAGTAAATGGATCCCATGT
>CAIVAH010000218.1 GCA_903903765.1 uncultured Methylococcaceae bacterium | reverse complement strand
GAAATGCAGATCAAAGCTATCTGGAAACGCAAGTTTATGTGTACAACAGATAGTCGCCATAACCTGCCAGTTTTTGAAAATGTATTAAACAGAAATTTTAACCCTAAAGAGCCCAATCAAGCCTGGGTATCTGATATTACCTATATTAGAGTACGAAATAACTGGCTGTATTTAGCGATTGTCCTGGATTTATATTCTCGCAAAGTGATTGGATGGGCAATGTCGCCAACAATGCCAGCTGAATTAGTTTGTAATGCATTGAAACTTGCAATTTATAAGCGTCAACCTAAACCCGGTTTAGTTGTTCATTCTGATCGAGGCAGTCAATATGCAAGTAAGGATTATCAGGACTTGTTAAACCAATACGGCCTTATAGGCAGCATGAGTAGAAAGGGGAATTGTTGGGATAACAGCGTCATGGAACGCTTCTTTCTTAATTTGAAAATGGAGCGTGTCTGGCGACAAAATTATGCAAATAATGAAGAAGCAAAACTAGATATCAACCACTATATTATTAATTTTTACAATAGTCAGCGTTTACATTCTAAATTAGGTTACGTATCACCAAATGTGTATGAAATGCAAAACTCTATAAATAAACTGTACCTATTGCAGAGTCTTAAAAAACTTGACCACTACAGATAGAAATGACTCCTACATTCGCTTTAATAGCCTTAGCCATAAAAATCCACCGTTCTATTTTATTTAATTTCTTTATCTGGTATCTTAACGTTCTAGTTAGTAAGAAATTGTTATTCATCTTTAAGATTTTTATTTTAACTTTAAAAGTGAGCAACCATTTTAACTAATTTCTTCTTATACTTAAATTAATAAGGTGATTGTTGTGTCTATGAAATTCAAAAAATTACTATTGCAAATTTTTAGTGGTGCATTATTAACAACAGCGATGATATCGCCTTCATTGTCTCAAGCACTTGAAGAGACTGGCGCGATAGCTGCAACTAAAGCAGCAGATCAAAAAGCTGCATTAGCAAAAAAAGCTAAAGCCATTGCCGAGAGAAAAGCTTCTGAAGCCGCAGCTGTAGCAAAGACCAGTGAAGCAAAAGAACCAGAAGTAGAAAACAAAATCGATAAAACAATCGAACACAAATAAACTCTTCAAGTTTCGCACGATGACAGAGAACAACACCCGTTATCGTGCACAGACCAATTATTTATGCAAACAAAAGCTGAAATCTGAAAAATTGATAAAAAAACTATTGCATATTTTATTTATTATAAAACCGAGTTAATGTATATTATGCAAAATTGAATTTTATTTTATCTAATATTTTGTATTTAGAACATTTTCACTTAACTGAGTTTCCATTCTCAATCTCTCCAGATCCGCACTTTATATATATGAGTAAACGGCATCAAGAGGGTTTAGCCCACCTACTCTATGGGATTGAATATGGGGGCGGATTCGTTGCTCTAACAGGCGAGGTAGGCACAGGTAAAACTACATTATGCCATTGCCTTTTAAAACAATTACCTGAAAATATTGATCTCGCTTTAATTTTAAATTCTCGATTAAATGCAAATGAGCTAGTTGCCACCTTATGTGACGAACTAGCTATAAAATATGATAAAAGTTCTAACTCACTAAAATATTTAATCGACCTACTCAATCAACATTTACTATCGACCCATGCTAAAGGTAGACAAACAGTTTTACTAATTGATGAAGCCCAAAACCTCAGCATGGAGGTACTTGAACAACTGCGTTTATTAACCAATTTAGAAACTACAAAAACTAAATTACTCAGAATTATTTTAGTTGGACAGCCTGAATTAAAAGACTTGCTTCAAAGGCAAGATTTAAGACAACTCAACCAGCGCATAACAGCAAGATATCATTTAACGCCATTAACACTTCAAGAAACTCGTGCCTATATTAGACATCGATTACATGTTAGTCACGGTGATGTAGAACTATTTAAAGACTCAGCCATTAAAAAAGTCTATCAACTCACGGAAGGAATTCCTAGATTAATAAATTTATTATGTGACAGATCACTCTTGGGTGCTTACTCCGCAAATGTTTACAAAGTAAAAAAGGCTATCGTAGTTAACGCTGCAATTGAAATATTACCAGAAAAACAAGATAAGAAAGGTATTTCAAACACTGCGCTCTTTTCGATACTGTTTGGTCTTTTTGCCTTAGGCTTTTATTTATTTGCTACTCAGGACAATTTAAAAACAGTCTTATCATCAATAAAGTCTTTAAATATACCTAATACAGAATCACAAACAAATACGGTAACAATCCCCACTAACCCTCAACCTGTTCAGGTTAATGAGAGCCTGACAGTTGTAGAACCCCCAAAAAACACGCTAGAGCCCAACCAAGTTAGTGCAATACCACAGACTCCTACCGTTGAAACAATAAAACCCTTTCCATCTTTAGCATTTAGCAAGTGGTTAAACAACCGTAACCATAACCTAGAAAATGCGTTAAACGATATGCTAATAAAGTGGAACAAAACCGTACCAACCAATCAAAAAACTGATTGCGCGCTCATTCAAATTACCGGCCTGCGATGCAAATTAGGTAAAGCATCATGGAAAGATATTTTATTAATGAACAAGCCAGTAATTTTAGAGTTTGTTTCAAAAGATAAATCTAAAAATCATGCCTTAGTCACTGGCTATAGTAAGCAACAATCAATCATTCATTTTAATGATGATATCAAGTTTGCAACTGTAGATATTTTGAAATATTGGGAGGGTTATTATTTGCAACTTGAAGCCCCTGTATTAACTAGTGATAACCTTATTCTATATCCAAAAAAGATCTCTGAAAATGTATTATGGTTACGCTATGTATTAAATACTTTCGATGGAAAAACGACTTTGGTTGGTAGCCCACTTTATTTTGATGAGACACTATCAAAACGATTACAACATTTTCAACATGAAAAACATCTCGATGAAGATGGAAAAGTAGGCCCGAAAACTTTAATCAGTCTTAAAAATTATGCTCAAACATTTGAATACCCGCAATTAACAATTAACGAATAAATATGTCGCTTATTTTAAATGCCTTACGAAAATCAGAAAAAGAAAGACAATCACTCCAAGGTAAAAATCTTGGGACTGACCAAACTCAAGCTCCTGAGAGGTATAACAAAAAAAAATTAGTAATTTACAGTGTAACTTTTATTATTGCTAATTTAATACTGACGCTAGTTGTGATTAACTTTATCCGTAAACCACAAAATCCACCTAAACTTGAAGTGAAACTAAATACAGATACAACACTTCAAAACCAATTAAATAAGCCTATCGAGCAAGCTAACAATGTCGATAACACTGATAACTTGCCTGCAGAAGCAACAGATAATCCTTCAATTGCCGATTTAATTGAAGAAAGCACCAGCCAATCAAGTGAACCTTCGACACCCATAACTGTTACAACTAAACCAGAAGTTTTAAAAACGGTACCCGAAAATAAGCAAATTAAGCCCGTTAATAAAACCCTAGTTGTTCATAAACCAACTACTGGTTCTAAAAGCGCCAATAAAACCAGTGCAACTGCAAATTTGACAAAGGATAAAGCAGTTAAAACCCGTGAACAAACTCAAACACCAAAAGTTGTTACAGCAAAAACAGGTGTAACAAATACACCCGCGCAAAACAAATCAATTAAAACTGCCACAACATCTAAATTGGCTAATAAAACAACTACAAATGTTGCACCCACGCCAGATAAACCTAGTGACGCAGAAAATAGCGCCAAAATTGCTACTGTTAAACCCGAACCAATACAAATACCAGTTGCTGAGCCTGAAAAAAACAAAAAACCACAAACAGTAATTTTTGAATCACCCGCTGATTTAACATCACTAAAACAAATAGATGACCTGATACAAGAAAATCGCCGTTAAATCAAATAAAAATACCCGAATATTAGAACAACCATCCTTCGATTTACTCACACAACAAAAGCACATTTTGTGTGTCAGTGTCATTAAAGTTGTTAATGATGGTTGATCTTTTGTCAGCTTTCCTACAAAACCCCATCATTAAAAAACCAAACATTTCAATTTGTTAGATTATGGCATATTGATTGCTTATATTGAAGCAAACGTAGCTAATCAATTTAAGCAACTATGAAATCGACAAAAGACATCGCCGTATTACTGGATGAACCCGCTTGTGAACACAACAAGAAAGAAAAATCTGGCTGTGCTAAACCAAAACCTGGTGCAGGTGGTGTACATTGTTTAACCCATCCAGAAATAGCGGAACCCCTTAGAGCCCTATAATTAGATCATTTTAAAAACTCAGCAGCAGACTATTTAGTGAGTACAAACCTAGGCTGTGCTTTACAATTAAATAGTGGAATGACTTCAAAACAATCGGCAGACTTACCTAAGGTGATACACCCCATCGTGCTTATTGCTAAAGCCCTAAACCAATAACATTTTATTTTAGCTGCGCATATCTAAAACAATTAATAGTGTGATCATTGGTCATACCAATTGCCTGCATATAAGCATAACAAATCACACTACCCACATATTTAAAGCCG
>CAIVAH010000217.1 GCA_903903765.1 uncultured Methylococcaceae bacterium | reverse complement strand
CAGCTCCCCCCATTCTATTTAATAATGCAGCTTTTATGTTCTTATGACGCGCTAAAAAGCCAACATCATCAATAGCCCCCCAAGCTACACAAGTTGCGGGTAATCCATGAGCTCTTCTTTGTGCGGCTAAAGCTTCTAAGCAAGTGTTCGCCGCTACATAGTTGCCTTGACCAGGGTTGCCAAATAAAGTGGTTGCCGATGAAAATAAAATAAAGAAATCTAACGGCATATCTATGGTTAGATCATGCAGAAGATACGCCCCCAATACTTTAGGTGCTAAGACTCTTTTAATTTGTGCCGCATCTGTATTTAAAATCAGACCATCATCAATAACGGTTGCTGAATGTACGATACCTTTAAGCGCAGGCATCTTATTGGCTATTTCAGCTAATAAAGTAGAAATTGCTTGTTTGTTAGAAATATCACAGCAGGCGGTATGAACGTTTATACCTTTTGCTTCTAATTGAGCAATAGTTGTTTTAGCCTCATCTGTATTTGCTCCGCTACGACTTATTAAGACAAGATGTCGGGCGCCTTTTTCAGTTAACCATTCGGCTGTTTTAAGACCAAATCCACTTAATCCTCCCGTAACCATATAGGTATTATTGGGAGATAGATTTAAAGATTTTGGGTCTTCTTGTTTAGGATAATGAATTTTATTAATACCATTTCTATAAGTAATAACAATTTTACCTATTTGACGGGATTGTTGCATATATCTAAAAGCATCTACAATTTCATCTGCTTCAAAGGCATGGAATGGTAATGGGTGCAGAATACCTTCTGAAAATAAGCCCATCATTTCTATATAGAGTTTTTGTGTTAGCTCAGAGTGAACTTGTAATAATTGATCAGCATCAATCCCAAAGTAACTGATATTGTTTCTAAAAGGACGTAAGCCTATTTTTGTGTTTTCGTAAAAATCACGTTTACCTAGTTCTAAGAAGCGACCAAAAGGTTTAAGGACTTGAAAATTACGATTGATGGCTTCTCCGGCAAGTGAGTTAAGCACGACATCAATTCCAGTACCTTGAGTTTGTTCTAAAATTTCATCTGCGAAAGTAAACGAACGTGAGTCATGAATATGTTCAATTCCTAGGAGTTTTAAAAAGTCACGTTTTTCTTCAGAACCTACTGTAGCGTATATTTCTGCACCTATCCATTTGGCAATTTGAATGGCTGCTAGTCCAACACCTCCTGTAGCGCCATGAATTAGGATTTTTTCACCTGGTTGTAGGCGTGCTAAATAGTGAAGTGAATAATAGACCGTAAAAAAGGTGCTGGGTATTGTTGCTGCCGCTTCATGAGAAATATGCGGTGGAATATGCGTAATGGTGTTCGCTTTAGTAACGATTTTATTGCTAAAGCTGGAAGGTGCAAAGCCGAGTACTTTATCACCTACCGTAAAGTTTTTAATGTTGCTACCAACGCTTTTAATGGTTCCTGAAAATTCAAGTCCCAATGTTGGTCCAGAGAAGCCGTTTTCAACCGCTTCATCAGATAGTAGGCCAAGTGTGTACATAATGTCACGGAAATTAAGACCCGTGGCGTGCACATCTATTTCTACTTCATCTTGATCAGGTGTTTTGGGTAGATGAGCTTCCCATCTTAAATTACGTAATTGACCTGGGAATTGGAAACCCAGTGTTAACGTAGGATCTGCAATATGTTTATCATCATTTAAGATAAGATTGTTTTCGCTATGGAGTCTCGGCGCATAACGAGCGCCGTTTCTACTGATTATTATTTCTTGTTCGTTATCTTGGTTGTTGAGTTCTTTTTCTAATGCGGTGATGATGGTTTCTGTAGAGAGCGGATTTTTAAAGTCGACTAAACGTACAGATAAGCTGGATGATTCATTCAGCATTGTTCGTCCAAATCCCCAGAGTGCAGCATCTTTACTAATGATGTTGTGAGTGGGTTTGGTGCTGCTATTGCTTGATTTGGAGAATAAGTAATTGTTAGCGTTTTTGGTTATAAGCCAGCAATTTGTTTTTGTTTGGGATTTTTCGCAAGCTTGTAAAATAATAGCAGCGTCATTACAGCGCATTACTTGTTGATCCAATAATGCTTCGGCTGTTAGGTTGTTTGATTGTTCTGTTAAGCCGGCTAAATAGATGATGCCATCAAGATCACCGTAGTTTGCTGTGGTTTCTACTAATAAAGTTTGGAATTTTTGAGCATCTTCAATCTGGGTTTGAATGACGATATCATGCGTAACCTGTAATCTTTTAGTTATTTCGTCTGATAGTTCAACCGAGTAACTTGATGCATCAGCGATGATAATCCAGCTACGTGGATTAATATCTAATGAATGTGTTGTCTTTGTATTGTGTTCTTCACGTTGCGCCAGAATTATATAAGGGCCGGATAATGTTTCAGGCGATACACTGTAGATTAAACTATTGTTAAAGTTAAGATGTGTTAGTTGGTGTTGCCAAAACAATGCAGAACGTTGATTAGATTGCCATTGTCCATCTTCATCTTGTGTCCAATTGCTATTTCTACCGCCAAAAATAAAATCAATCCAACGTGAGATGTGTTGTCCAATGACGATCAGAGTTCCATTAGGAACTAAATTAGCATGAGCATGACATAAGGCTAATCGACTTTCTTCTAAGGAATCAAAGTTAAGGGTAATAATAGCGATTTGAAAATTTGCTATTGGTGTGTCTGATTCTGAATCATTTTGGATGAGTCGAGTCGTTATAGATGTAAATTGTTCTTTAATATCTGATACGTTATCAAGAGATTCTATTGAGGTGCTGGCAAAGACATAATGACAAGTCTTAGGTTCTATCGTAGCGCAAATATCAATGGCAAATAGAGGTTTATGGTTGTTTATCTCAAGTATATTAAGTGATTGACCTTCAGGTAGTTTTTTTATGCCATCAGTTATTAGGTTCTTTAATGTTTGGCCTATTTTCTGTTG